>JAUYQT010000079.1 GCA_030697085.1 Azonexus sp.
CCAATGAAGGAGGGGGATGTTGTGCCAATTACGCTGACCTTTGACGATGGCAGCAGCAAGGAGATTGACGCCAAGGTGGTTCGACCAATGGCGGCCGGCATGCCGATGGAACACAAGCACTGAAAGTTGCCCGGTATTAGCCGTTCGCCATAGGACCCGTCGTTGCTTCTATAGCTGCACCTCACAAGAACTATCTTTGGGGTGCAGCATTGCTGCGGTCAACGGCTAAAAGCAAGGTAAAACATTGCTCCGGGGCAAGCTGGAATATATAAGCGGACTTACCTGCGCGCTATTGGAAGTGCCAATTCTCTGCTTGCCAAAAGACAAATACTGTACAAAAATACAGCCATTGGTTTTTAGCGGAGCAGGCCATGAAACTCACCCCACGTCAGCAGGAAATTCTCGATTTTATCCGCAGCACACTTGAAGTGCTGGGCGCACCACCAACGCGGATGGAGATTTCCCACGCCTTCGGTTTTGCTTCGGCCAATGCGGCGGAAGATCACCTCAAGGCGCTCGCCAAAAAAGGCGCCATCGTTCTCGAACCCGGCTCGGCCCGCGGCATTCGCCTGGTTGAACAGCTCGGTTTGCCGCTGATCGGCATGGTTGCTGCAGGTTCGCCAATTCTGGCGGTTGAAAACGTTCAGGGGCGCTATGCGCTCGATGCCCAGTTGTTTAACCCGCGCGCCGACTACCTGCTCAAGGTGCGGGGCCTGTCGATGATCGACGCCGGTATTTTCGAGGGCGATTTGCTCGCAGTACATAAAACCTCAGAAGCCCGTGATGGCCAAATTGTCATCGCCCGCGTGGCGGAAGATGTCACTGTCAAACGCCTGAAGCGCCGAAATGGCTTGATCGAACTGATTCCTGAAAATCCTGATTTCGAGCCCATTATTGTTAATCCGGCCGAGGTTGAGTTTGCCATCGAAGGGATTGCGGTCGGCCTGATTCGCGGGGCGATCAGCACACTCTCATGAGCGCCGAGCCGCTACCGGCTGCTTTGGCAGAAGTGCTGGCCCGGGGTGATATCTGGCGGGGGGATACGCTGGCTAGTTTGCCGGAAAGTACCCTGTCAAGTGGGCACCCCGAACTGGATAATGAATTACCGGGCGGTGGCTGGCCACGCGGAAATCTGACCGAAATCCTCGTCGACCGCAGCGGCTTGGGTGAAATGACTTTGCTATTGCCGGCTTTGGCCCGCCTCTCAGATGAAGGCGGCTGGCTGGCGCTGGTTGCTCCGCCCTGGTTACCACATGCGCAAGACTGGGCGGCGGCGGGGCTGGCTTTGGAAAGAATGGTGAT
>JAUYQT010000669.1 GCA_030697085.1 Azonexus sp.
CCGATCCTCCTTTCTGACGGCTTCTCACGCGGTATCAAAAATAAGGGGCCCGCCGGGCCCCTTATTCGTCAACCGCTCGACGCCAAATTCCGTCGCCGTTTTATGCCACCAAATTTCTACGGATTTACGCCGCCGGCAACACGGCTTCAGGATTCTACGAATGGCAGGCGATTGCGGGCGGTAAGCAGCCTTACTTTATTCAGCCGACCGAAGCACCGGTATTTGGCTTTGCCGGGGTGTGGGAGCGTTGGGCGCAGCCGGATGGCACACCGCTTGATACGTTCTCGGTGATTACAACGGCGGCGAATGAGGCGATGCAGGCGGTACATGAACGGATGCCGCTGATTCTTCAGCCGGATGATTTTGCAACGTGGCTGGGCAGGGAAGCACCGTTGGATGCGGTGAGTGACTTGATTCAGCCTTGCCAATCTACGTTGCTGACGATGTACCCGGTGTCGAAAGCCGTCGGCAATGTGCGGAATGATTCGGCGGAGTTGATCGTGCCGACTTCCGCCGTTAAATAATCTGGACTTTCCAAATCAAAAGCGTATTCTGGAATTGAGTTTTGGCTAGTTGTAGCTTCAGTCGGAACGGTAGTTTTTAAAGGTGACAGGAGGTTCTATGGTTGATAGTCCGCCGCAGCTTAATGAGAAAACTGAGTAGCACCCAAACGGCAAATCGCCGATACCAAGGCTAGATGGCCTTGGTCAAAGATTTACGAAGCCCATGTTTAAACGCATGGGCTTTATGCTTTTTAGCCACCAAAATTGTTCATGGTGCCGCTGGTACTGCGCAAACTGGGCCTTGGGTGGCTTTGAATCTTGCACAGAAGATCATGCGGCACATCGCATTGCTAGTAACAGCCACCACCCCTTCGCCCAACAGGATCAGAAGGCCGTAGTGACTTTGGAATCCCACCATTTCAGGCGAATATCATTTGTGCTTCAGTGGAATGCGGTGCATAGTGGAATTCAGTGATTTTCAAGTGCTGCAGTTGTAGGTTGGTCTGGTATCCGCTGTGATGCGGCGCAATGTTCCATCTGTATCTTGCTGTCTTGATCTTCGCCCTTATCAGGGGCAAGGCCCCGTCAATTATTCGGAGATTCAAAGCATGGCAACAGGTACCGTCAAATGGTTTAACGATTCAAAAGGTTTTGGTTTCATTACGCCGGACCAGGGTGGCGAAGACCTTTTCGCTCACTTCTCTGCAATTAACTCCAGTGGCTTCAAGACCTTGGCCGAAGGCCAAAAAGTCAGCTTTGATGTGACGACTGGCCCCAAAGGGCTGCAGGCGAGCAACATCCAGCCAGTGTAATTTAGTCCAGTACCGTTCTAACAATAAGAGCCCGGTTAATGCCGGGCTTTTTCTTGGAATTTTTTCATGACACGCCCCGAAATGTTTCAGCCAAGGACCGATACCTGAGGCTGTGTTTAGCGGCGGCTTAGGCATCATAAATGCCATTCAAGGGAGTGGGTGGTCGGGCAACTACTCATCGGGTGCTAAAGGTCATGGGTATGCGCTCTGTTTAACTTGTGGCCGTGCGGAGCCAATGGATACCGTCGATCAAATGCCCACAGCGTTTATCGATTTGAAGACCGGCAAGCACAAAGAGCACAATCGTCTACGCGGCGCGCAAGGGGGAGATAGTCGCATTTGCGAAGGCAGCTACAACTCATTTGCAGTAATGCCATCCCTTCGCGACCACCACCGTGTGCGCCACGACCAGCCCCTTCGACCTGTTACCCAAAGTTGAACCGCCACCGCCGACCCCGACGCCTCCTGATCATTTCTGAGGTCGGCGTTGCGTGCCATCGGGCTCGAGCTGGCGGACATCTTCCGTCAGGCCGGCCCGGCCTACCGCCAGGAACACGGCGACTCGCTCAGCCGTGGTCAGCGCTGCGTCATGAGCGCGATCGAGCGTTGCCGGACGGCGGCGCTGGGCGGCCATGTCGAGCAGTGTGACGCCTGTGGCCACCAGCGCATCGCTTTCAACAGTTGCCGCAATCGGCACTGCCCGAAGTGTCAGTCGCTGGTTCGGGCAAAGTGGCTGGATGACCGGCGGGCAGACCTCATTCCCGTTGAGTATTTCCACGTCGTGTTTACGCTGCCGGAAGCAATTGCAGCGATCGCCTATCAAAACAAGGCCGTGGTCTATGACCTCCTGTTCCAGGCGACGGCCGAGACCTTGCGGACGATCGCTGCCGATCCCAGGCATCTGGGCGCCGAGATTGGTTTCATCGCCCTGCTGCATACCTGGGGGCAGAACCTGATGCATCACCCGCATCTACACTGCGTGGTTCCCGGCGGCGGCCTGAGTCCCGACGGCGAGCGCTGGATTTCCTGCCGCCCCGGCTTCTTCCTGCCGGTACGGGTGCTCTCGCGGCTCTTCCGTCGACTGTTTCTGGTGCGGTTGCAGCGTACGTTTGACGCCGGCGAACTTCGCTTCTTCAATCGCCTGGCTGCACTTTCTTCCCCGGCTGCGTTTGCCCGGTATCTGGCGCCGGTCAGGCAGGCCGAGTGGGTGGTTTACGCCAAGCCACCGTTCGGCGGCCCCCAGCAGGTTCTCGAGTACTGTAAAACAGCGTGCAAAACTTTCCAGATTTCCGGGGTGATCAGCGTCCAATAGTTGCCACTCCGGGTTGTGTAACCTACCGGCGTTTTTGCCGGGGAATCTGGGGTGTTATCCATGGAAGTCATAGCCGAAATCCGGCG
>JAUYQT010000699.1 GCA_030697085.1 Azonexus sp.
GGCGTACGCAACAAAGGTGACGAGACTGGCGCCGAGATATAGCCCGAGAAGGCCCAGCGGCACTCTTGCGGTCAACCCGAAAATAGCGATAAAAATCAGAAACAGGACCGCGATGACCAGTGGCAAACGACTGGAGCCGGACGTCCTCAACGGCACCGCCCGCCGCTCGCTGACATAAGCGACATGGCACGCCTGAGACCGGCCTTTGCCATCGCTGGCCATCTCGTAGGTCACAATCTCGCTGCCGGCTGGTCGGCGCTGCCGATTGGTGAAAGCTTTGATGTGCACGAAAACCGGCTCACCACCCATATTGGGCGTGATGAAGCCGAAACCCTGGTCGTCCTTCCAGGAGGTGATTTTGCCTTGGTAGCGCATGCCGGATCAGAACATGCGATACCGCTGTGCGGCAAGCTCTCCTGCGTTGATGAGAATCAGGTTTTGTCCATGGCAGGCAAGCCCTTGGCGTATTCCTCTCTGAGGCCGATCGTTAAAAACGTCGTGTTGTCAATCGGTGCCAGATCGGTGCTGCTGAAGCTAAGTGCTTGTTCGTTAATAATTTAAGCCTTGGATTTTCGTGGCCGTGAAGTCAGCCGGGCGCTGGGTTGCTGCGGTCAACCTTGAAAAACCCCCGTTTTTTGTGGTCGACCGTAGCCGATAACGATAAAGGCAAACCTGCTAATATCCCGCTTTCGCTGCAATGCAACAAAAGGTTTTTGCCCGATGTCGAGTCCAGCTTCAGATCGTATGAGCCCCGAGGAACGCCGTGCCGGCGCCTCGCTGGCCGCTATTTTTGCCCTGCGTATGTTGGGCTTGTTCCTGATTCTGCCGGTGTTTTCGGTTTATGCGAAAACCCTGCCCGGTGGTGACAACCTGGCGCTGGTCGGTTTCGCGCTTGGCGCCTATGGCCTGACGCAGGCCTTTTTTCAGATTCCTTATGGCATCGCCTCCGACATCTGGGGACGCAAGCGGGTCATCGTCATCGGCCTGCTGGTTTTTGCGTTGGGCAGTTTTGTCGCCGCCTGGGCGCCGTCGATGAACTGGATTATCGTTGGCCGCGTGCTGCAGGGTGCGGGCGCCATTTCGGCGGCGGTGACGGCGTTGGCCGCAGACCTGACGCGCGAGGAGCATCGGACCAAAGTGATGGCGATGATCGGTTCGTCGATTGGTCTGGTTTTCGCGCTATCGCTGGTCGGCGCGCCGCTACTTTATGGCTGGGTCGGCATGGGCGGAATTTTCAGCCTGACCGGCATACTCGCCCTGGCCGGCATCGTGCTGCTATTGAAGGCCGTGCCGGCAGCGCCCGCGCCGCATGGTCACGCCAAGTTGCCGTTACGCCAAGTCATCCTTGATCCTGATCTGTTTCGTCTGAATGTTGGTATTTTCGTGCTGCACATGGTGCAGTTGGCCATGTTTGTCGTGTTGCCGCATGCGTTGGTGAATCATGGCGGGCTGGCGGCCGCTTCGCATTGGCAGGTTTATTTGCCTGCAGTGCTGGTTTCATTTGCGATCATGGTGCCGGCGATTATTGCCGCCGAGCGCAAGGATAAAATGTCGCCGATTTTCCGCGCCGCCATTGCGCTGCTGGTCGTCGTTCAGCTGGGCCTGCTCTTTTTCGGTCAGAGTTTGTGGGCGCTGGCTTTCTGGCTGCTGCTCTTTTTTGTCGCCTTCAAAATTCTGGAAGCAACGCTGCCTTCACTGGTTTCGCGCACTGCGCCGCCCACTGCCAAAGGCGCCGCGCTGGGAGTTTACAACACGACGCAAGCGATTGGCCTGTTTGTCGGCGGTGCCGGTGGCGGTTATCTGGCGCAGAATTTCGGCGATAATGCAGTTTTTGCGACCAGCGCCGGGCTGATTCTGATCTGGCTGGCGGTGGCGAACTCAATGAATTTTCCGCAACGGCGTGTCGCCGCGGCGACTCAATCTGTATAGGAGAGATGGGGCATGGCATCAGTCAATAAGGCAATCATCGTCGGCAACCTGGGTAAAGACCCGGAAGTTCGCTACACCGCGAGCGGCGAAGCAATGTGCAATATCACCGTGGCGACCAGCGAGAGCTGGAAAGACAAGGCGACTGGTGAGAAGAAGGAACTGACCGAATGGCACCGGATTTCCTTCTTCGGCAAGCTCGCTGAAATCTGTGGCCAGTATCTGAAAAAAGGCTCGCAGGTTTACGTTGAAGGCAGCATCCGGACGCGCAAATGGACCGATAAAGAAGGTCAGGAGCGTTACACCACGGAAATCAAGGGCGACCAAATGACCATGCTCGGTTCGCGGCAAGGCATGGGCGCACCGGCTGCATCCGGTGGTGGCGGCGCTTACGACAATGAGCCGACTGATTACGCGCCGGCCCCGGCGAAAAACAAGCCGAAGCCGTCGTTTGACGATCTCGGCGACGATATTCCGTTCTAGCCTGAAGCTGCTTGAGTTTGCTTGCGCCGTCCTTGTCGGGCGGCGGTTTTTTTATCTAAAACCAACTCCGGTTTGACTCCCTTTCAGGGGAATAGAATTGATTTTGGAGAAGGGTAGTCTCTTCCAGATTCGCCCCTTTAGGGGTGTGGATTGAAACCCTGCCGAGGAAAAGATAGTGTCCAACGCCACCACGTTCAAGGTTCTCGAAGATATCGCCAAAGATCTTTCTGGCGACGAGATTACGTTTCCGACTTTTCTCGATATCACCTTCCAGGTACGGACGGCGCTCAAAGACCCTAATCTGAGTAGCGAGCAACTGGCCCGGCTGATTGGTGCCGAGCCGTTGATGAGTACGAAGATTATCCGGATGTCCAATTCCGTCGCGCTTAATCCGTCGGGACGGGAGATTGCCGATGTGAAGACCGCCATCACGCGGGTCGGCATGGAGGCGGTACGTACGGTGTCGTTTGCCGTCGCGATGGAGCAGTTGCTGAAATCGAAGTCGATGAAGTCGTTCGAGCATATTTCGAAAAAACTGTGGGATCACACCGCGCACGTTGCTGCACTGTGCCGCGTGCTGGCGCGTCGGGTGGCCAAGATCAACGGCGATGAGGCGATGTTTGCCGGCCTGGTGCACGATCTTGGGGTTTTCTACCTGATGTCGCGTGCGGCCAATTTTCCTGACCTGGTGAACGACCCGGTTGAACTGCACGCGTTGCTTGTTGGCTGGCATGACAGCATCGGTCACGCTTTGCTCTCGGCGCTGGGTTCTCCGGAATCGGTGTTGGTGGCAGTGCAGGAGCATGAAACGGATCGCGAGATCGTTGAACTGAAATCGCTGACCGATGTGCTTTATATCGCCAATAAAATCGCCAATCGGACGTCGAGCTGGCGCGATCCGGAGCTGGATGGCGCGGTCGATACCTCGATTCTCGAGACCATTTTCGATGCCGAAGCGCTGGCCGAAATCGTCGCTGAATCGGAAGAGGAAGTGCAGTCGCTGAAAGTGGCGCTGGGTGGTTGATTATATTTTGCCACCAGTTTGTCACGCAGTTGCTTGGGCACCGGTAATGCAAGTGTCTCAAGCTACCTGTGATGTAGGGGTTTCATGAGTAGTCATGATCAGTCGGTTGAGCTGACCGGCAAGCGTCTCGCTGTGCTTGCCCTCTCGGCACTCGGTGTCGTATACGGCGATATTGGCACCAGCCCGCTGTATGCGGTGAAAGAGGTTTTCGCCGGCAACCATCCGATTCCCATTACCGAAGCCAATATTTTCGGCAGTCTGTCGCTTTTTTTCTGGGCGCTGATTGTCGTTGTCTCGATCAAATACGTGACTTTTATCACCCGGGCTGACAATCGGGGTGAAGGTGGCGTCATGGCGCTGATCGCGCTCGCATTGCACGATGCCGAGGGCAAGCCCCGGCAGATGAAAATGATCATGATCATCGGCGTCCTTGGGGCGGCGATGTTTTACGGTGATGGCATGGTGACGCCGGCGATTTCAGTGCTTTCGGCGGTTGAGGGGCTGGAGGTGGCGACGCCAGCGCTCAAGCCGTTTGTGATACCCATTACCTTGCTCGTGTTGTTTGGCCTGTTTTTTGTCCAGCGGCGCGGCACGGGAACGATGGGGGCCTTTTTCGGCCCGGTCATGTTGCTCTGGTTTAGTACGCTGGCGGTACTCGGTATTGCCAATGTGTTCGCCCATCCGGAAATCCTGAAAGCGCTCAATCCGCTCTACGGTATTGATTTTCTGCTCGCCAACAAGGCGCTGGCCCTCGTTGCCATGGGTAATGTTGTGTTAGCCGTGACCGGGGCTGAAGCCTTGTATGCCGACATGGGGCATTTCGGCCGCAAACCGATCGTCCGCGCCTGGTTTGCTTTTGTCTTGCCGGCCTTGGTACTCAATTACTTCGGTCAGGGCGCGCTGATTCTTGGCAACCCGGCGGCGGCACAAAATCCGTTTTACCTGTCGGCGCCAGAATGGGCGCTTTACCCGCTGGTTGGGCTGGCGACGGTGGCAACGGTGATCGCCTCGCAGGCGGTCATTTCCGGTGCGTTTTCGGTGACGCGCCAGGCGATGTTGCTTGGTTTCATGCCGCGGATGGAGGTTCAGCACACCTCGGAGAGTGAGGCTGGGCAAATTTATCTGCCGGCGGTGAACTGGGGCTTGATGCTGGCCGTGATGATTCTTGTGCTGGGTTTCAGGACCTCGAACAATCTGGCCGCAGCCTATGGCATTGCCGTTACCGGCGACATGGTGATTACCTCGATACTGGCTACGATCGTCGTTGCCAAAGTGTGGAAATGGGGCTGGCCACGCGCCTGTGCGTTGTTTGCCTGCTTTTTGTCGGTCGAACTCATTTTTCTTGCCGCCAATATTTTGAAAATCCCCGATGGCGGCTGGTTCCCGTTGGTCGCTGGCCTCGGT
>JAUYQT010000741.1 GCA_030697085.1 Azonexus sp.
GGGTGATTACTTCAACCATTGGTTGAAGATGGGCAAAACGGTTGATGCAACGCCGAAGATCTTCTGCGTTAATTGGTTCCGCATGGACAAGGATGGCAACTTCATGTGGCCAGGCTTTGGCGACAACATGCGCGTTCTGAAGTGGATCGTGCAGCGCAGCAAGGGCACCGTTGGTGCCAAGGAAACCGTACTGGGCTGGATGCCGAAATTTGAGGATGTGGACTGGAGCGGTCTCAACATCAACAAGGCTGAATTTGACGCGCTAACCCAGATCGATGCCGATGCATGGAAATCCGAACTGGCGGGCCATAAAGAGTGGTTCGACAAAATGGGCGAAAAGATGCCGCGCGAACTGGTTTTGAAGCGCGAACTGTTTGAAATGGGCATCTTCAAAGACGCTGCCTAACCCCTGTCTTGACTTGCTCAAACGGCCACCGGGTTAAGAAACCCGGTGGCCGTTTTCTTTGGAGAAACCCATGTACCGTCCCGCCCAACGCCTTGCTGATATTTCCCCATTTCATGTGGTCGAACTGATGACCCGTGCGCGCCAATTGGAGGCGGAGGGGCGCGACATCATCCATATGGAGATCGGCGAACCGGATTTCCCGACGCCGGCGCCCATTGCCAATGCTGCGGTCAACGCGATAAAAGAAGGAAAAACCGCCTACACCCCGGCGCTCGGCCTGCCTGAGCTACGTGAAACCATCTCTGGTTTTTATCGCCAACGCTATGGCCTCGACGTGCCGGCACAGCGCATAGCGATCACCAACGGTGCTTCCGGCGCGCTCAATTTAGCCTTCGCCTGCCTGGCTGACCCGGGCAGCGAATGGTTACTGACCGACCCGGGATACCCGTGCAATCGGCATATTTTGCGTGTTTTTGAAGGTCGACCGCAGCCGATCCCGGTCGGTCAGGCAACCAACTTCCAGCCGACCCCAGCACTTCTACGCTAACACTGGAGCAGCAAAACCGCCGGCCTCCTCGTTGCCACGCCCGGCAATCCGGCAGGAACGCGACTGTCACTCGCTGAAATTCAGGCGCTGACCGAAGTCTGCCGCGAGCTACGCGGCCATTTTCTCGTCGACGAGATTTACCACGGGCTGACCTATCCCGCGAAAACGCCCTCTCAAGGGGAAGAAGTCGACATTTCGACGGCCTGCGCAGCGGGCGACGACATCTGGGTGATTAACAGTTTTTCAAAATATTTCCAGATGACCGGTTGGCGCCTTGGCTGGATGGTCATGCCCGAGGATTACCAGCGTGACATCGAAAAAGTGGCGCAAAATTTGACGCTTTGCGCTTCAACGCCCGCACAATATGGCGCCCTCGCTGCTTTCTTGCCGGAAACCATTGAAATACTTGAAAGCCGCCGGGCCGAGTTTCGCCAACGCCGGGACTTCCTGGCGCCAGCGCTGGAAAATATCGGATTTCGAGTCACCGCCCGGCCGGAAGGCGCGTTTTATCTCTATTGCGATTGCTCCGCCCTTTGCGACGACAGTTTTGAACTCACCCGAGACCTGCTCGAAACGGTCGGCGTTGCCGCAACACCCGGCCGCGACTTCGGTGACAATGCGCCCGAAAAGCACATCCGTTTTGCCTATACGACGGACATCGACCGCCTGGCTGAAGCCGCTAATCGGCTAAGTCGTTACTTCAGCCGGTAAACGGAGATCAGGATAGCGAGCACGTAGCGCTATCCAGTCAAAACAAGGCCCGGGATCGGTTTTTCTCCCCGGCGCGATATCGCTGTGACCGGCAATTGCCGCAATCGGATAACGCTCGCGCAAAGCATCCAATACACGCCACAACGCCAGATATTGCGCTGGCGCAAACGGCTGGGTATCGGCGCCTTCCAGCTCGATTCCTACCGAGTAATCATTGCAATTCTCACGTTCGCACCACTGCGAGCGACCGGCATGCCAGGCTCGTTGATCGCAGCCAACGAACTGAATCACCCGGCCATCGCGGCGAATATAAAAATGGGCTGAAACCTGCGCTTCAGCGATGGTCGAAAAATACGGATGGGCCTGCGGGTCCAGCTGATTGAGGAAAAACCGCTCAACCCAGTCGCCACCGAATTCATCGGGTGGCAAACTGATGTTGTGCACAACCACCAGCGACACCGTCGCCCCGGCCGGCCGCTCGCCAAAATTAGGCGAAGCGAGCCATTCAACACCGCTCAGCCAGCCATCACGCTGCCAAGCCATCACTCAATACCCAGCCGTTCCAGCCGGTAACGCATCGAGCGGAAAGTGACGCCGAGCTGGCGGGCCGCCGCCGTACGATTCCCCTCTGTTTTCTGTAACGCCTCGAGAATTGCCTGGCGCTCCAGTCGATTGAGGTAATCATCGAGCGTTTCACTGCCGCGACCGAGCACTTCACCACCCATGTCTTCCGCCTCAAGGTGCAGATCACCGGCCTCGATCACGTCACCGGAACCCAGCGCCGTCGCCCGTTCGAGAATATTTTCCAATTCACGGACATTTCCGGGGAAGCGGTAAAGTTCCAGCGCCCTCAGCGCGCCAGCCGACAAGCCGGGACTCGCGCCACTGAAAAGCCGTTGAAGAATCGTGTCAACAAGCGGCGCTATATCCTCCAGGCGCTCACGTAATGGCGGCATACGCAACTCAATGACATTCAGCCGATAGTACAAATCCTGCCGGAAGCTGCCCTTATCGACGCAATCGCGCAAGTTACGGTGCGTTGCGCAAATAATGCGCACATCCACCGCCTCCTCCGTGACACAACCCACCTTGCGCACGCGCTTTTCCTGAATCGCCCGCAAAAGCTTGACCTGCATGGCGAGCGGCAAATCGGCCACTTCATCAAGAAAAAGCGTGCCACCATTCGCCGCCTGGAAAAAGCCCTCACGGTCATTCTCAGCCCCGGTAAAAGCGCCTTTGCGATAACCAAAAAACTCGCTTTCCATCAGGTTTTCCGGGATCGCACCGCAGTTGACCGGGACAAATGGCCCGTCACAACGCGCGCTACGCCCATGAATCAGGCGCGCCGCTAATTCCTTGCCACTCCCCGATTCACCGGAAATGTAAATGGGCGCCTGACTGCGCGCCAACTTTTCGATCATCGCCCGTACCTGCTGCATGCTGGGCGAATCACCGACCAGCGTTTGCAGCGCATCATCACCGACTCGACTACCATCAGGAAGACGCAGTGCCGATTTGATCAAGGCACGCAACTGCTCAAGACCAACCGGCTTCGCCAGATAATCGAAAGCCCCCGCCTTGAGCGCGGCCACCGCGTTTTCGGCGCTACCAAAAGCAGTAATCACCGCGACCGGCGTCTGCACATGGTGTTCACCGATGTAGCGCACGATTTCCAGTCCGTCGCCATCGGGCAAACGCATATCGGTCAAACATAACTGAAATTTTCCGGCGTTCAGGGCTCCCCGCGCTTCCGCTACCGAGCCGACGCACTCGGCATCCAACCCCATACGGGCCAGGGTCAGGTCGATCAATTCGCGGATATCCGCCTCATCATCAACCACGAGAACCCGCGTCAGCTCTCCGCGCGGCCGTCGTTCGCTTCTGGCAATTGACACGTATCGTTTCTCCCTGCAAGAATAAAATGACCATAGGATGAAGGCGACACCAACTCGAGGCTTGCCCCGTTGGCAACGCAAAGTTCGCGGGCGATAAACAAGCCAAGCCCGGTTCCCTGGTGGTGCGTCGTAAAAAATGGCTCAAAAATCTGCTCACGAACACTGGCAGCAACGCCGGAACCATCATCCAGCACATGCAATTCTACCCGTTCGTCTTCGCTGGCTCCGACCAGCGCGATACGAACCGCGCCCGGCCCCCGAGTCGAATGCCGCAGCGCATTACTCACCAGATTCCACAATACCTGATGCAAATGCGAGCGGTCGAAGCAGATCGACATTGCAGGTGCAGGCTCATCCAACCGAACCGCCCCCGACGACAACCCCTCTGTCCGCTCGAAATGCTCAACAAAATCACGACAAAAATCATCAAGCGCCAGCAATTCAGGCTGTGCCCGATTTTGCCGCCCCAACTCCAAGATATCCTTGACGATACGATCCAGCCGCCCGACGTTATCGTTCAAAATATTCAATAGGCGATTTTGAATCTCGCCGCGCCGCTCCTCACGCAACAACTCGCCCGCATGACTAATCGCCGAGAGCGGATTACGGATCTCATGGGCAATACTTGCGGTCAACCGGCCCAAAGAGGCTAATTTCAATTGCTGCGCCCGCTCCTTGATCCGGCCCACATCCTCAAGAAAAATCAAAACCTCACCATCGGAACTCGCCGTGCGCTCAAAGCGCGCCCGCAGCTCGCAGTTACCCGCTCCGCAAAACTGCGCCCCCTGTCGATCACCGCTCACCTTCCATGCCTGCAGCGCTTCCGCCAAGGGCGGGACGCTGTCGATCCGCAGCCCAGCTGTATCGCCCGACAAGCCAAGCATCTCTTCCGCCACCGGATTGTGACGACCGATAGCACCATCCGGTTTAACAATCAACACACCATCCTGCATGCGCTCGACCA
>JAUYQT010000018.1 GCA_030697085.1 Azonexus sp.
TTGCCGGCGATGCGGTAAGCCGTCGATCCGATCCAGACCTCGGCCCGGCCGCGCCAGTCGGTATCGAGGATTGCTCCGCTGCTGATCGGCCAGTTAACGCTGGCCGCGCTGCGTTCAGTGTTGCCCCCCAAGGGCTCTTCATGCGGGCTGCGGTCAACGCGAAAATTGACCTCATTTTCAATATGCGCCAGACGCCCAACCCGGCCAGGTGGATCGGCCAGCGCCAGTGTCGGTAATAGCGTGAGGAGGAAGATGAGCGGCCCCAGAGAGCGGCGGAAGAGGGGGCGGAGAAATCGGGACATCGTGAACTCCAGTTCAAACAAGCCTATAAATGGGGCATTCCATAAGCAAGTAACGCACATTAAGGCCAAAGGATGCACTCATTCAGTGAGCAATGGTTTCAAAATGTTGCTGGCTGGATGTGCCGTTCCCTTCCTGTTTTTCGGCACGCAATGTTGTGGCGGCGCGGCAGCCCGGCTGTTTCCGCCTTTGTCAATGACAACTGCCGTTGACTGTGATCTGGCAGGCTAGGATACTTGGAGGCTCGCCATAATTATGGCGGCTAGTGGGGGCTGATGTTTGGCCCGGAAAATCAAATAAAACCGAGGGGATACTTATGGTTGCAGCGAAATCGAAGATCATTTACACACTCACGGATGAGGCGCCGCTGCTGGCAACCTGTGCCTTTTTGCCGATCGTTCGGGCGTTCACCGCGCCGGCCGATATCGAGATCGAGAAGGCCGACATTTCGGTTTCCGCCCGTATCCTGGCTGAATTCCCGGATTTCCTGAGCGACGAACAGAAAGTTCCGAACACGCTGGCCGAGTTGGGTCGCCTGACTCTGCTGCCCGAGACCAACATCATCAAGCTGCCGAATATCAGCGCTTCGTTGCCGCAACTGACCGCTGCGATCAAGGAACTGCAATTGCGCGGCTTCAAGATTCCTGATTTTCCGGAAAATCCGAAGACTGACGAAGAAAAATCAATCAAGACCCGTTACTCCAAGTGTCTGGGTAGCTCGGTCAATCCGGTGCTGCGCGAAGGCAACTCAGACCGCCGCGCGCCGCTGGCCGTCAAGCGTTATGCCCGCAAGAACCCGCACTCGATGGGCAAATGGAGCATGGCATCGCGCACCCACGTCGCGCACATGACGCATGGCGACTTCTATCACGGTGAAAAGTCGCTGACGCTGGACAAGGCGCGTGACGTCAAGATGGAACTGCTCACCAAGAGTGGCAAAACCCTGGTGCTGAAGCCGAAACTTTCCCTGATTGCCGGCGAAATCATCGACTCGATGTACATGAGCAAGAAAGCGCTTTGTGAATTCTACGAAGCCCAGCTGGAAGATGCCCGCGAAACCGGCGTGATGTTCTCGCTGCACGTCAAGGCGACGATGATGAAGGTCTCGCACCCAATCGTCTTCGGCCACTGCGTCCGGATTTACTACAAGGAAGCTTTCGAGAAGCATGCTGCCTTGTTCGAGGAATTGGGCGTCAATGTCAATAACGGCATGTCCAACCTCTACGACAAGATCGCCAAGCTGCCGGAATCGAAGCGTGAAGAAATCGAGCGCGACCTGCATGCCTGCCACGAGCATCGCCCGGAACTGGCAATGGTTGATTCGGCCAAGGGCATCACCAACTTTCACTCGCCCAGCGAGGTGATCGTTGATGCCTCGATGCCGGCGATGATTCGCATCGGCGGCAAGATGTGGGGTTCGGATGGCAAGCCGAAGGACACCAAGGCAGTCATGCCGGAATCCACCTTCGCCCGTATTTATCAGGAGATGATCAACTTCTGCAAGACCAACGGCAACTTCGATCCGGTGACCATGGGTACCGTGCCGAACGTCGGTCTGATGGCGCAGCAGGCTGAAGAGTATGGTTCGCACGACAAGACTTTTGAAATTCCTGAAGACGGCATCGCCAACATCACCGACCTCGCCACTGGCGAAGTTTTGCTGACCCAGAACGTTGAAGCTGGCGATATCTGGCGCGCCTGCCAGGTCAAGGATGCACCGATCCGCGACTGGGTCAAGCTGGCCGTTACCCGCGCCCGCAACTCCGGCACGCCGGCGATTTTCTGGCTCGACCCGTACCGTCCGCACGAAGCCGAACTGATCAAGAAGGTTGAAACCTACCTGAAGGATCACGACACCACCGGTCTCGAGATTCAGCACATGTCGCAGGTCCGTGCCATGCGTTACACGCTGGAGCGCGTCATTCGCGGTCTGGACACCATTTCGGTGACCGGAAACATCCTGCGCGATTACCTGACCGACCTCTTCCCGATCATGGAACTCGGTACCAGCGCCAAGATGCTCTCCATCGTGCCGTTGATGGCCGGTGGCGGCATGTACGAAACAGGTGCCGGCGGTTCGGCACCGAAGCACGTCAAGCAACTGGTTGAAGAAAATCACCTGCGTTGGGATTCGCTCGGCGAGTTCCTGGCGCTGGCAGCTTCGCTCGAAGAGTTGGGCATCAAGACCGGTAACAATAAAGCCAAGATTCTGGCCAAGACGCTGGATGACGCAACCGGCAAGCTGCTCGACAATAACAAGTCGCCCTCGCCGCGTACCGGTGAGCTGGATAACCGTGGCAGCCAGTTCTATTTGGCGATGTACTGGGCGCAGGCACTGGCCGCGCAGACGGAAGACCAGGCCATGCAGGCACATTTTGCCCCGCTGGCCAAGGCGCTGACCGAAAACGAGGCGAATATCACCGATGAACTCAAGGCAGTGCAAGGCAAGCCAGTCGATATCGGCGGTTACTACCTGGCTGAATCCGAGAAGTGCAAGGCGGTTATGCGGCCGAGCGCAACGCTTAATGCCGTGTTGAAAGCAGCCAGGGTCTGATCGTTGGTTAATTAATAAACCCGTCGTTCGGTAAAAAAGAGCCGACCAACCAGGTAACTGGTTGGTCGGCTCTTCGCTTTTATGCGTCCAAATTTTTCGCTTTGCCGATCAGCCACCGCGAACTGGCCTGTTGTTTAAACGTTATTGCTGATTGCATCCTTACTGCGTAGCGTCTGCGCATGGTGCCGCAGGTGGTCTTCGATAAAGCTGGCGATGAAATAATAGCTGTGGTCATAACCGGCTTGCCGGCGCAGCGTCAGCGGATGTTTTGCGGCTGCGGCGGCGGCTTGCAGCGTTTCCGGCTTCAGTTGTGTGACGAGAAAGTTATCACGGTCGCCTTGGTCGATCAACATGGGCAGTTTTTCCTCGGCGTCAGCAAGCAGCAGGCTGGCGTCCCATTCGCGCCAGTGCGAACGATCTTCACCCAGGTAGCGGGAAAAGGCCTTTTCACCCCACGGCGCGTTGATCGGGTTGCAGATTGGTGCGAAGGCGGAGAGCGACTGATAGCGCCCCGGATTGCGCAGGGCGCAGACCAAGGCGCCATGGCCGCCCATTGAATGGCCGCTGATGCCGCGTTTTTCGGAAACCGGAAAATTGGCTTCGATTAAGGCAGGCAGCTCGTGCACGACGTAGTCGTGCATCCGATAGTGGGTTGCCCACGGTGCTTGTGTGGCATTCAGATAAAAGCCGGCGCCGTGGCCGAAATCCCAGCCGCCATCCGGGTCACCGGGGACGCCGGCGCCGCGCGGGCTGGTGTCGGGGGCGACGATGATCAGGCCAAGTTCGGCTGCGCTGCGCTGGGCGCCCGCTTTTTGCATGAAGTTTTCATCCGTGCAACTGAGGCCGGAGAGCCAGTAGAGTACAGGCAGTTTTTCCCCTTGTTCGATCTGTGGTGGCAAGTAAACCGAGAATGCCATGTCGCAGTTGAGTGTGCTGGAAGGGTGGCGGTAGCGTTTGAGCCAGCCGCCAAAGTTTTTCTGGCAGGCAATATTTTCAAGCGTCATCAGTTTTTTCCCGCTTAGAAATGGATCACGGTGCGGATGCTTTTGCCTTCATGCATCAGATCAAAAGCAGTGTTGATTTCTTCCAGCGGCATGGTGTGAGTAATGAAGGTATCGAGCGGGATTTCACCCGTTTGTGATTTTTCGACATAGCCCGGCAGCTCGCTGCGGCCTTTGACGCCGCCAAAAGCGGAGCCGCGCCAGACGCGCCCGGTGACGAGCTGGAAGGGCCGTGTGCTGATCTCCTGACCGGCCCCGGCGACGCCGATGATGGTCGATTCGCCCCAGCCCTTGTGGCAGCACTCGAGCGCGGCGCGCATCAGGTTGACGTTGCCGACGCACTCGAAGGAGTAATCGACGCCGCCATCGGTCATCTCGACGATGACATCCTGAATCGGCTGGGTGTAATCCTTGGGGTTAACGCAATCGGTCGCACCGAGTTCCTGGGCGATGGCGAACTTGCCCGGGTTGATGTCGATGGCGATGATGCGCCCAGCCTTGGCCATTTTGGCGCCAATGATTGCCGCCAGACCGATACCGCCCAGCCCGAAAATGGCCACACTGGCGCCGGCTTCGACTTTGGCCGTATTGAGCACGGCGCCAATGCCCGTGGTGACGCCGCAGCCAAGCAGACAGACTTTTTCCAGCGGCGCATCTTTGGCGATTTTGGCCAGCGAAATTTCCGGCAGTACGGTGTATTCGGAGAAGGTCGAGCAGCCCATGTAGTGATAAATCGGCTGGCCCTGATAGGAAAAACGCGTCGTGCCGTCCGGCATCAAGCCCTTGCCTTGGGTCGCACGCACGGCCTGGCAAAGGTTGGTTTTGCCCGAGAGGCAGAATTTGCATTTGCCACATTCGGCGGTGTATAGCGGAATGACATGGTCGCCGACGGCGAGCGAGGTGACACCTGCGCCAATGGCTTCGACGATGCCGCCCCCTTCATGGCCAAGAATGGATGGGAAAATCCCTTCCGGATCCTCGCCGGAGAGCGTGAAAGCGTCGGTATGGCAAACGCCGGAGGCGATGATGCGAACGAGAACTTCACCGGCTTTCGGAGCTTCAACATCGACTTCAACGATCTGCAGTGGTTGGTTGGCGGCAAAGGCGACAGCGGCGCGGGACTTGATCGACATGACAGAGCTTTCAATGGGCTAAGGATGACGCTGAGTATAATTAGTGCTAAATGGTGAATAAATAGCTATTCAAGGAATGATTGTTGCTGTTCAGGGATAATCGAGGCGCCGCTTACGGAAGCATGCAAAATGAGTCGTTGGGTGGGTCTGGATGAATTTGTCGCAGTTGCCGAGTGTGGGAGCTTTTCCCGGGCGGCCGAGCGCCTGCGTCTTTCTTCGTCTCATGTCAGTCGGCAAGTTGCCTTGCTGGAAGATCGCTTGCAGGCCCGCTTGCTTTACCGGACGACCCGTCGTGTCTCGTTGACCGAAGCCGGGCAGACATTTTTTGCCCGTTGTCAGCGGCTGATTGAAGAGCGCGATGAGGCATTCCTGACCATGGGCGATTTGCAGAGTGCGCCGACCGGTTTGCTGCGCATGACCGCGGCGGTGGCATACGGCGAGCGCTTTATTGTGCCGATCGTCAACGACTTCATGGCGCAGCATCCGCTTCTCAAGCTCGAGATCGAACTGACTAATCGCACCCTGGATATGGTGCATGAGGGTTTCGATCTGGCGATTCGCCTCGGCCGCCTCAA
>JAUYQT010000078.1 GCA_030697085.1 Azonexus sp.
CACCGCAATTCTTCCGCGCCACGGCCGGCCTGCGCAACCCGCTGCTCGACCCGGTACTGGCCAGCCTCGACCTCAAACTCGCCGCCTGGACACGCCGCCCCTTCGACACTCGGGAAGGCGACCCGCAAATTGTCCTCAGCCGTCTGGGCCGCAATCTCGCCGCCGGTGACATCCTGCTCATGCACGACGGCCACGCCGCCAAAACACCCAATGGTGATCCGGTCATCCTGACCGTCCTGCCCGAACTACTTCAACGTTTTCACGCCGCTCATCTAAACCCCGTCACGCTCAGTGCCGCCCTCCAATGAGCCCACCCTCGACCCCTCGCTTGGCTTCTGCCCCGCCGCCAACCACGCCCCGCCCACTGCCAACCTTGCTCGACGCCTTGCACTACTTCGACCACGCCGGGCAGGCTGACGTACTCGAACGCATCCATGCCGCGCTGCCACCCGACGGCCTGTTCCTGACCCGCGTTGATCTGACACTGATGCCAATACGCCGACGGCTGCTCGCCAGCACCCTGTTGCTCGGATTGCTCGCCGGCTGTGCCACGGTCGACGAACCCGCCGCGCCGCCCGGCCCACGCCCGCCGCCCGATATGACTCGCCCGACCCAAAGCTCGCCAGCCTCGCCGGCAGTACCGGATAGTCGCCAAAACCAGAGCCTCATCGGCCTGCTTCTACCGGCCAGCGTCAAGGATAAAGCCGGCTGGGCCAATGATCTGCAAACCGCCTTCAATCACCTGAAAATTCCCCAGCTGGCCGAAACCTACTGTGCCGCGCTAGCCGTAATCGAACAGGAATCAAGCTTTCAGGTTGACCCGGTGGTGCCCCGCCTGCCCGACATCGTCTGGCACGAGCTCGAACAACGTGCAGCCCAATACGGCATTCCCAAGTTGCTGGTCACGACCGCGATGCGCAAATCTTCGCCCGATGGCCGCAGCTACCAAAAGCGCATCGACACGCTGAAAAGCGAAAAACAGCTCAATGCGCTATTCAAGGACATGATTGCCGAACTCCCATTTGGGGCAAAACTGCTCGCCGATTACAACCCGGTACGCACCGCCGGGCCGATGCAGGTGAGCATTGCATTTGCCGAACAGCAGGTACTGGAAACGCCATATCCCTATCGCCTGACCAGCAGCGTGCGCGATGAAGTATTCACCCGGCGCGGCGGCGTCTATTTTGGCAGCGCCATCCTGCTCGACTATCCAGCACCTTATACCGACGTGGTTTACCGCTTCGCCGACTTCAACGCCGGCCGCTACAGCAGCCGCAACGCTGCCTTCCAGAGCGCGCTGAGCCGGATCACCGGCAAGGCGCTGGTCTTCGATGGCGACCTGCTGCGTTACGAAAAGGGACAAGCCAGCGCGCAACCGAGCAGCGTTGAAATCACCGCACGTAGCCTGGCCAACCGATTAAAAATGACGACAGGCGAGATTCGTCGTGATCTGAATCTGGAAAAAACGCCAGCCTTCAACCACAGCCCACTGTTCAACCGTGTTTTTGCGCTGGCCGACAAAGCCGGCGGCGCGCCCTTGCCCCGCCAGGCCATGCCGCAGATTGATCTGAAAAGCCCAAAAATCAGCCGCAAACTCACCACCGAATGGTTTGCCCGCCGTGTCGAAGGACGCTACCGCAGCTGCCTGAAACGGGCTGACGGGCTGATTTAATCCATGCCAAATCATTACAAACCTGGGATCAGTCCTTCTGCTAACATCCAGAATCACCGACCTAAAGGCACACCGTGACCCCGCTGATCCTGTCCAGTTACACCGCCACCACCAGCCTCGGCCGCGGCCTTGAGGCACAACTGGATGGCTTGCGCCA
Organism: Azonexus sp.; assembly: GCA_030697085.1. Taxonomy (GTDB): domain Bacteria; phylum Pseudomonadota; class Gammaproteobacteria; order Burkholderiales; family Rhodocyclaceae; genus Azonexus. The sequence goes on from JAUYQT010000078.1 coordinate 1,830, forward strand.
AGGGCTGAGCGGCCTGAAAACATGCGCCTTCGAGAGTGTTCGGCTCGACACCTGGATCGGTGAAGTTACTGCGGTCGACAGTGAAAAACTGCCTGAAACGCTGATCCACTACGACTGCCGCAACAACCGTCTGGCCCAACTCGGGCTGGAAGCCGACGGCTTCGCCGAACGTGTGCGCGAAAGCATCGCCCGCTACGGTAAAAGCCGCGTCGGCGTCTTTCTCGGCACCAGCACCAGCGGCATCCTGCAAACCGAACTCGCCTACCGCCAGCGTGACCCGATCAGCGGCGCGCTACCCGACGATTTTCTCTACCGTGGCACGCACAATTTCTTTTCGCTACCCGAATTCACCCGCCACTATTTCGGTCTGGAAGGTCCGGCGATGGCCATTTCCACCGCCTGCTCCTCAAGTGCCAAAGTGTTCGCCGTGGCCGCCCGCCAACTGTCCAGCGGCCTGATCGACGCAGCCATCGTCGGCGGCGTCGATTCACTCTGCCTGACCACGCTCTACGGTTTTGCCTCACTACAACTAACCTCGACCCAACCTTGTCGTCCTTACGATATCGGCCGCAATGGCATCTCGGTGGGCGAGGGCGCCGCCTTCACGCTACTCGAACGCGCGCCGCCAAATCCCACCCCCGGCAGCATTCTGCTGCTCGGCACCGGCGAATCAAGCGATGCTTACCATATGTCTTCACCGCATCCGGAAGGCCTCGGCGCCAAAATGGCGATGGCCGCCGCCTTGCGCTCAGCCGGCCTGACCCCGGCCGATATCGACTACCTGAACCTGCACGGCACCGCGACACCGGCCAATGATGCCGCCGAAGGCAAGGCGGTGACAGCGCTGTTTGGCGACTGCGTTCCCTGCAGTTCAACCAAGGGTGCCACCGGCCACACACTGGGTGCTGCCGGGGCGATTGAAGCCGTCATCTGCGCCCTGGCGCTGCGCCACGATCTGTTGCCCGGCAGTCCCAATACTGAAAACCTCGACCCTGGCATTCCGCTGCAATATCTACAGCAATCGCGCTTCGGCAAGGTCCGCCATGCCCTGAGTAATTCTTTTGGTTTCGGTGGCAGCAATTGCAGCCTCGTGCTCGGAGTTAGCCCATGAAAGCCAACCCTATTACCCCGCTCACCGCCTGGATCGAAGGCGTCGGCTGCATCGCCCCCGGCCTGCCCGACTGGCCCAGCACCCGCGCCGTTTTACGCGGTGAATTAGCGTTGACCGCAGCCGCCTCAATTCTGCCGGTTCCCAGCATCCTGCCGCCCGCCGAACGCCGCCGGGCCAGCCGCGTCGTCAAACTAGCGCTCGCCCTCGGCCTCGAAGCGGCCACTCAGGCCAACGCCGATGTCAGTACGCTAGCCACCGTCTTCAGCGCATCCGGCGCCGACGGCCACAACTGCCACGCCCTCTGCGAACAACTGGCCAGCGCTGATCGCCAGATTTCACCGACGCGCTTTCACAATTCGGTGCACAACGCCGCCGCCGGCTACTGGGGCATCGCCACCAAGTCGATGGCGCCCTGCCAAGTCATCTGCGCCTACGACGCCAGCTTCGGCGCCGGCCTGCTCGATGCGCTCAGCCAAGTCGTCATTGACCAACAAATTACCCTGCTCATTTCCTACGACAGCGAGTACCCGGAACCACTGCACAGCAAGCGTCAGCTACCCGATTGCGGCGGTGTCGCGCTGCTACTGACGCCCGAAAAAACAAGCCGCTCGCTCGCCCGAATCAGCGTCAGCCCGACTACGGCAAACGCTGACAGCATGGCAGCGCCTGAACTTGAAATGCTACGCAGGAGCATTCCAGCCCTGCACAGCCTGCCGCTGCTACAAAAATTGGCATGCAGCGACTCCGGGTTGCTTTGCCTCGATTATCTGCCGCCGATGCAACTGGCCATCGACCTTCAAGCATGCTAGTGACAGCCCTTGATTCAGTGGTACCAGTACCAGCCGTTGACTCTGAGATACCAGTGCCAGCCTGTGTTTCTATGGTACTGGTGCCAGCCTGTGTTTCTATGGTACTGAATCACGCAGCCATCGCTGCCCGCATTCCGCATCACGGCAATATGTGCCTGCTCGATGCTGTTCTCGACTGGTCGGAAACAGCCATCTCCTGCCGGGCGATCAGCCATACCGACCCGAGCAATCCCTTGCGTGCCGCAGGCCGTCTTGGCGCCGCCAACGGTATCGAATACGCTGCCCAGGCCATGGCAGTACACGGCAGCCTGCTCAGCCAAGCCAGCGACAAACCGCGCCAGGGCTACCTGACCAGCGTACGCAGTGTGCAATTGCACATCAGCCGCCTTGATAATCTACTTGGCGAAATAAGCATCAAGGCCGAACGCCTGGCCGGCGATAGCGGCCATATCCTCTATCAGTTTTCCCTCAGCCACGCCGGGCGCTATCTGCTCGAAGGGCGTGCCGCTGTTATTCTCGATGCGGCTGCGGTCAACCCGAAATAAGCCTGAAAATCAACCCTGAAAAAGGAAAAGCCATGAAACGCGCCCTCGTCACCGGCGGCAGCGGCGGAATCGGCGCGGCCATCTGCCGCCGCCTGGCTGCCGACGGCCATCACGTCATCATCCATGCCAATCGCAGTCTCGATAAAGCGGCCCTCATCGTCAGCGACATCATCAGCAACGGCGGCAGCGCCGAAGCCATCGCCTTCGACGTCACTGACCGCAAAGCGACAGGCAGCGCCCTCGAAACCCTGCTCGAAAGCGGCGCCATCCAGATCCTGGTGAACAACGCCGGCATCCACGCCGATGCGGTTTTTCCCGGCATGTCGGCCGAGCAATGGCACAGCGTGATCGACGTTTCCCTCCACGGCTTTTTCAACGTCACCCAGCC
>JAUYQT010000099.1 GCA_030697085.1 Azonexus sp.
CCGCCGGCAAAGAGGTGGCGGTGCTGAAAGAAAAACTGGCCCGCTTTTCCAGTGGTGAATTTTTGCTCAATCTCCCACTAGCCCCCTACCGCTGCCCACCGGCCCCTTATGAACGCGCCGTCATCATTGCACAGACGATCAAATCGAAAGGTCTGAAAGCGCACCTGACAGTGGTTGAGCCGAACGCCCCGTGGGCGGGCTATCAGCGCATATTTAGGGAACAGTTCCCGGACCAGGTCACTTACCTGCCGAATACACAACTCCGCAAGATCGACCCCTACCAGCGCATTGCGACACTTGATATCGACGAAATCCGCTTCGACGACGCTATCCTGATGCCACCGCAAAAAGCCGCCGAACTTTGTCAAAACAATGGCTTAACCGGCCCAAATAGCACTTGGGCTACGGTCAGCCCGAAAAACTTCGCCTTTTTGGGCGACGACCGGGTCTTTGTCATTGGCGACAGCGTCGGTATCGTTTCACCCATTTTTGGCCACTATCCAAAATCTGGCGAAATTGCCAGCCGAATGGGGCAGATTGTGGCGACTGAAATCATCGGCCGCCTCACCAACCAGCCGGTTGAGCCGGAATTACCCGAAGGCAACTGCTTTGCCTACCTCAGCATCACACCGCCCCAATTCACCCGCATTGAAAGTCGCTACCGGATACGTGGTGATGGCAACATCGCGCAGCAAATCATCCAGCAACGTGAAAATAATCCGCAGGGTGAAGATGATGCCTGGCTAAATACCTGGCACGAAGCCTTGTTGGGTCAATCCGCCAAACGCTGAATCAATCGTACCCACCACGATTACCCCCCATCAGTGCCGAGCGTAAGTCGAGGTATCGCCGTCCGGCTTGACGAGCAGCGTGTTATACAACTCACGGCGCACCCGGCCCGGCCCGGTATCACCATCCAGCACCGTACAAGCAGTATCGCAAGTCGGGTTGGAATACTCCCGCCCCGGCGCGCCGAGCGGTAAGCCCGGCACCGCAAGACCGCGGGCCTTACGCTTCTCGCGGAGCAGCTCCTTGATGTCATCGGCTGGCACGTGGCCCTCGATAAAATAACCTCCGACGACGGCGCTCGGCTCAGCCTCAAGATGCTTCGGCACGTTTAAACGGCGTTTCACCGCCGCCATATCTGCCGTCGGGTGCACCGTCACCTTGAAGCCGTTATTGCGCAGGTGATCAGCATAATCAACACAAGCCAAGCAAACAGTGGGCGAATAGAGGACCACCGGCGGCAAACTCTCTTCAGCAAAGACACCGCCAACGAGGACAAGAAAAGGCAGCATCGCCAATGTTTTCAACATGGCTTACCCGCCTTGCAACCCTTGAGCATCCACAGTGAAACAACACCAGCCGCCTCATCCGCCTTAACTTTGCGCGCCATCGCTGCGACATCGCGGCCACCATTATTTTTCAAAAGCGGGTCCGCCCCAGCCTCGAGCAGTTGCTGAACATTCAGCCCCTTGCTGGCATAGGCGGCAATATGAAGCGGTGTTGAACCCTCGCCATCGCGGGCATTCGGGTCTGCACCAGCGGCCAGCAAAACGGTCATGGCGCTCCGATCTGGATTCGCGGCGGCAAAATGCAGTGGCGTCGAACCCAGCGGCGTACGCACATCACGCATTTTTACGTCAGCCTTGAGCAAGGCTAAAACCTTAGCGCCACTCTCTTCCTTGGCGGCAAGGTGAATCGGCTCTTCGCCATTCGGCACCTGAGCCTGCACCGGCTGGCCAAACAGGCAAGCGAAAGTAAACAACCCTAGCAAAATACGCATTGTGATCTCCTGAAATCGCTTTGAATTATTAACGCGGGCGTAGTAACCCGCTTGAACTTTGATCAAAAATCAAAAAACACGACTGTGTAGTACGACAGGCACATTTACCGCCGGTTGCAGAAAGCGCGTGGGAAGCCAGATAAAAGTGCGGTCCCCAGCAAGTTTCTGGACAAAACAGGTTTCCAAAATGGCAAAACCCGCCCACTTGTGGAGGGCGGGGTTTTAATCAACAGCCACTCAAAATCCGCTGATCAATGATGCCGCGTGCCGCTGCGGTGTTGCTGCGGTCCACCGCGATTTTGCGTCGTTTTTTGCCCGGCTGATTTACTCGGCGCGGACGGTTTGCGCGCCCCACGCTGCGGCTGAACCGGGCGCGGCGGGGCGATGGCGGAAGGCTCGAAGCCTTCAACTACTTCACGTTCGATCTGACGCTTGATCAAGCGCTCGATGTCGCGCATGAAGCCGCGCTCGTCGTGGCCGACCAGCGAAATCGCCTCGCCTTCCATGCCGGCACGACCGGTACGGCCAATGCGGTGCACGTAGTCTTCAGAAATATTCGGAATTTCGTAATTGATCACGTAGGGCAGCGAATCAATATCGATCCCGCGCGCCGCAATATCAGTCGCCACCAGCGCTACCAGCTTGCCGTCCTTGAAATCGGCCAGAGCCCGCGTTCGCGCCCCTTGCGACTTGTTGCCATGCAAGGCAGCCGATTTGATGCCGGCTTTGTCGAGATGCTTGGAGAGAGCGTCGGCACCGTGCTTGGTACGGGCAAAAATCAACACCTGGTTCCAGCCACGTGTTTCGAAAAGATGCAGCAGCAGGTCTTTTTTCTGCTCACGGTTGGTTTCGATCACACGCTGGGTGACTGTTTCTGCGGCGGTATTGCGCGCAGCGACATCGACCGAAACGGGATTAGTTAACAGACCGCTGGCCAGCTCACGAATATCCGGCGAGAAGGTGGCAGAGAACATCAGGTTCTGACGCTGTTTCGGCAGTAGCGCGATGAGCTTGCGAATATCGCGAATAAAGCCCATGTCGAGCATGCGATCGGCTTCGTCGAGCACCAGAATTTCGATCCCGGAAAGATCGACTGTGCGTTGTTGCACGTGGTCAAGCAAACGGCCCGGCGTCGCCACCAGAATATCAACACCACGGCGCAAGGCGGCGATCTGCGGATTGATCCCGACACCACCGAAGACAGCAACCGAGTTGATCGGTAGATGCTTACCGTAAGTGCTGACGCTCACTTCGACCTGAATCGCCAGTTCGCGGGTGGGGACCAGAACCAGAACACGCGGCCGCTTTGAAGTCCGGGTATTCGGGCCACTGGCCAGGCGATGCAGAATTGGCAGCGTAAAGCCCGCCGTTTTGCCGGTGCCGGTTTGCGCCGAGGCCATCAGGTCATGGCCAGCCATCACGGCGGGAATGGCTTTTTGCTGAATCGGGGTCGGCGTGTCGTAACCCTGCTCGCTAATGGCGCGCAGAAGTTCGGCCTTGAGGCCGAGGTCAGTAAATTGCATGGAAAACTCCTAGTAAGTGAGCCGAGTGCGGTAAGTGGGTGCGCGTCAGTGGGCCACAGCGTCGATGTAGTAGTCGATACGGCCACGTGGGGCCAGGTATTCGACAACTTCTATCGGCAGCTTGGCCGGACTAAGCGCCCCTTCGATTTTTGCTTCGGCTTCGCTCAGATCGAGTAGAAGTGCCTCATTGCGAGGCACCGTTGGGTCATGCAGCATGATCAACGGATGAAGAAGATCATTGCTATTGGTTTCAATCACCAAGCCGATACTGCCATCACTCAAGGCAACGAAACTACCCGGCGGATAAACGCCCAGCGCCTTGACAAAAATTTGCAGCAATTCAGGATCGTAAAATCCGGCCTCACGCCGGAACATATGCGACACAGCTTCGGCCGGTGTTTTGGCAACTTTTAAATCAAACGGATTACATAAATTATCGTAACGATTGGCGATGGCAACAATTCGCGCCAATCGAGGTATTTTGGCCGCAACCAAATGGTTGGGAAAGCCACTGCCATCCCAGCGCTCGTGATGACAGGCAATAATATTTTTCACCGTCAGCGGCATATCTTTAACGGCAGAGACATTTTTAATGCCGTAACCAACATGCGCCTGGTAAAACTGCTCCTCAGCCGTTGTCCGTTGCGCATTACGCAGCACGCGGGACGGCACATCCGTTTTGCCCACATCATGAAACAAGGCACCCAGCCCAAGCGCACGCATTTCATCTTCAGTGGCATTAGCCACTTTGCCAAGCAACAAAGAAACCACCATCACGTTCATTGCATGGTGGGCCAAGCCAGCCTCTTTGGATTTCATGTTCACCAAATGCACGGCGACGCTATCGGCGCTAAGCAGGCCGCCGACCAAACGAGTGACCGTACTTTTCGCACGACCATAAGATTCGTTGGGACGCGAGCCGAGATCTTGCAGAATCTCGCTCATGCCGATGGTTTCCTGTTCAAACAGGCGTTCACAGCGAGCGAGCCCTTCGCGCTGCACGCGAACACGATCGGCACGATGACGTTTGACATCAAGCATTGAATCTAATGCCGAGGCAGAAAAATCAACCTCTTCAACCACCGCCACGGCCACCGGCAATGGCCGCGCCGTACTACGAGCCGGATCCCACTCCACTTCCGTCAGACCAAGTTGGCGCAAGACGCTAATCTGGGCTTGGGTCGAAAGACGAAAACGATTGAGCAGAAATGGATGATCGAGCCAGCTCAGCTCGCTCAGCGAGATGAAAATACCGGGCTGGAGACAATCAACCGAAACCGTGTGCTTCATCCGACGATTTTCACCAATCCGCGATCGAGATCGGTGACGATATCCTCAAATGCTTCAAGGCCAACAGCAATACGCAGCAGGCCTTCGCCTATGCCGGCAGCGGCCCGGGCTTCGGGAGAAATGCGGCCATGCGTCGTCGAAGCAGGGTGAGTAATGGTCGTTTTGGTATCGCCCAAATTTGCCGTGATGGAGAGCAGCTGACAGTTATCAACCACCTGCCAAGCCTCATTACGAGCGCCCTTGACCGTAAACGCAACAATGGCGCCACCGCTTTTTTGCTGAGTTTTGGCCAGTTCATACTGCGGATGCGAGGGCAGGCCAGGGTAAAACACCCGCGCGACTTTGGGATGGTTTTCAAGCCAGGCGGCGACTTGCGCGGCACTGGCTGACTGCGCTTCCACGCGCAATTTTAGGGTTTCAAGGCCCTTGAGCAGAACCCAGGCGTTGAAAGCCGAAAGCGTCGGGCCGGCCGTGCGCAAATATTTGAAGACTTCCTCAGTCAACTGCTTTGAACCACACACTGCGCCACCGAGCACGCGTCCCTGGCCATCGAGAAATTTGGTCGCCGAATGAACGACCAGATCAGCACCCAATTCGAGCGGGCGCTGCAGAATCGGGGTACAAAAACAGTTATCAACTGCCACCAGAATGCCTTTGGCGTGAGCAACTGCGGTCAACGCCCGAATATCGGCAATTTCCGTTAAGGGATTGGAAGGCGTCTCAAGGAAAAACATCTTCGTTTCGGGACGGATCGCGGCTTCCCAAGCAGCCGGATCAGTCTGCGGCACGAAAGTAGTCGTAATGCCGGTGCGCGACAAAATATTCGAGAAGAGTTGTACCGTTGCCCCAAACAAACCATTGGAGGCCACAATGTGGTCACCATGCTTCAGATGCGCCAGCACCGTCGCCATAATCGCCGACATGCCACTCGCCGTCGCGACGCAGTTCTCTGCCCCCTCGAGCGCTGCCAGACGATCCTCGAACATTGTGACGGTCGGATTCGAGAAACGGGCATAAACGTTGCCCTCCTCTTCACCGGAAAATCGCCTTGCGGCGTGAGCGGCATTCTTGAAAACGAAACTAGAAGTCAGGTAGAGCGCTTCGGAATGCTCGCCGAACTGGCTACGCTGCTGCCCGGCGCGAACCGCCAACGTCTCTGGGCGATAGTTCAACTCGTCTTGCCCCAATCTCATCAGTCGCGGACTCCAGAAGCCAGCTGCAGGACGAGTTGTTGGGCCGAATTACCTTCGCCATCATCCTCATCATCGGCCGCCTTGTTCGACTTGCCGGCGCGCTTGCCTTCAATCGCGTCGAGATAGTATTCGTCAATATTTCCCGTGATATAGCAACCGTCAAAACAGGAAGCATCGAATTCAGTCAGGTCGGAACGCAGCTTGGTGATTGAATCTTTCAAGGATTCGATATCTTGATAAACCAGCGCATCAGCGCCAATTTCCCGAGCAATACCAGCATCATCACGCCCGGTTGCAATCAGTTCGGCACGGGTCGGCATATCGATGCCGTAGACATTAGGAAAACGTACCGGTGGCGCAGCTGAGGCAAAATAAACTTTTACCGCACCTGCGGCGCGGGCCATTTCAACAATTTCACGGCTCGTTGTACCGCGTACGATCGAGTCATCAACCAGCAATACACGCTTGCCCTTGAACTCCTGGCCACAGGTATTCAACTTCTGACGCACCGATTTTTTCCGCATGGCCTGACCCGGCATGATGAAAGTACGACCGACATAGCGGTTTTTGACGAAGCCTTCGCGAAACGGAATATTCAGCGCTTGAGCCAGCTGCATGGCGGCTGGGCGACTGGAGTCCGGAATGGGGATAACGACATCAATATCCTCAACCGGAATATGCTTCCTTACCTTTTCAGCCAGCGACTCGCCCATGGCCAGACGGGCTTCGTATACCGAAACGCCGTCAATCACGGAATCAGGCCGAGCCAAATAGACATATTCAAAAATACAGGGCGAATAAGTCGGCTGCTGTGCACACTGACGGCTACTCAACTTGTGGTTAAGGTCAATAAAGATTGCCTCACCGGGTTCGATATCACGCACCATCTGGAAACCCAGCGTATCAAGCGCCACAGACTCGGAAGCCACGAGATACTCCATACCTTCGGGTGTCGAATTCTGACCATAGATCAGCGGCCGAATTCCATGCGGGTCGCGGAAGGCGAGCAAACCATAACCGGCGATCAGCGCGACGACAGCATAAGCGCCCCGACAGCGACGGTGCACCCCGGCAACTGCCTGAAAAATACTATCGACATCCAGTTCATAGCCATGTGCCGAACATTGCAATTCGTGCGCCAGAACATTGAGCAGGACCTCAGAATCGGAATTGGTATTGATATGGCGACGATCCAGCCGGAACATCTCATCCTTCAGCTGGTCGGCATTGGTCAGATTGCCGTTATGGCCGAGAACAATCCCGAATGGCGAGTTTACGTAAAAAGGCTGCGCCTCGGCAAAGCTCGAGGCGGAGCCAGCCGTCGGATAGCGCACATGGCCTATACCCCAATTTCCCGGCAGGGCGCGCATATTGCGAGTGCGAAAAACATCACGCACCAACCCGGCCCCTTTTTGCAGATGAAAGGTATTACCTTCGGCCGTTGCAATTCCGGCTGCATCCTGACCACGATGCTGAAGCACCATCAAGCCATCGTAAAGCAACTGGTTGACCGGCGATGTTGCCATCACACCGAGAATCCCGCACATAGTTTTTTCCTGCCTAGCTGAATCGAATTCGTTTTGCCAAATCGGCTGGCAACCATTGTCTGGCAACCAACACCGCTGTTTCCAAAGGCTGAGATAAAGTAGCTTCTTTCCACCACAATTGCTTCGGCGCGGCCGTCATACCACCCAAACCAACCAGTACAATGATGACCAACGCACCGCGCGCCAAACCAAAAGCCATTCCCAACAAGCGGTCTGAAACACTCAACCCCAGCGCCTTGACCATGCTTTGTACTGCCATCCGTACCAGCGCCATCGCCACCAGCACGCCGACAAAAATTACGACACAACCAGCCAGGGCACTTATCGCCGGATCGCTAATGCCCGAAAAGAAGGACTGACCAACCCGGGTCCCGAATTCAATGGCAGCCATGATCCCGACCACCCAGGCGACCAGGGCCAGAATTTCACCGACGACGCCTCGCCACAACCCGAACAGCAGTGAGAGGCTGGCGACACCAATCACAACATAGTCAAAAATAGTCATTGCTTCGCTGCGACAACCCCAGAAACACCAATTTTCTGCATTTTTGCCAGCGCCTTCTCGGCCGCATCACGATTGGCGAAAGGCCCGGCCCGAACTCGCGTCTTTTTACCTTGTGGCGTGTCGAGCGGCTCGCTAAAAGTCTTGATCCCCTGCTCACCCAGCTTCACTTTCAAAGTTTTAACATTGGCTTCATTAGCAAAGGCGCCAATCAAAATGAGAAACTCACCCGACGCAGCACTCGGCTTCGCTTCGGCCGACTGCCCAGCCAGAATGGCTGCAGCGCGTTTGGCATCATCATTTTGAGCGACTGGCTTTTCAACCGGCTTGCTGGCTACCTTTTCCGGCACTCTCTCAACTTTTAACGATGGCTTCTCGACCGGCTTTTCGGCCACTTTTTCAATGAGCCTCTCGGCCGGTTTAGTCTTGACTGGTTCGTCCGCATGCGCCACCGGCGGAGTCAGCTCCCTGGCATCCTCAATTTGTGGCTCAGGCTTGGCAGAAGACTTTTCGACCTTTTTTTCAGCAGGCACATCCGCAAACTTGGGTGCGAAGGGCTTTTCGCCTTGGCCCGGAATGCGAATTTCAACGTCGTGAACCACCTGACGCGGCTCGTTATCCATCACCATTGGCAGCAAAACAGCAACAATGGAAACGAAGGCGACAGCACCGACCAGCCGGCGTCTCGCGCGTTTCTTGAGTTGTAACTGAGTGTCGTTTTCTGCCATGAATTAGAGTTTCTTGCGCAACGCTTCGAGCGCTCCCGAGACTGTATAGAACGAACCAAAGGCCAGAATTCTATCACTTTCGGCGGCTAGCCCCTTCGCTGCCTGCATGGCGTCTTTGGGTGAGGCATGGCAAACAATCTCTCCACCGAGTTCGGCATGGGTAATGATTTCAGCAATTTTTTCTGCCGAAGTCCCCCGTATACCGCCTAAGGTCGCGACATGCCAATAATCGATCTTGCCCTTCAAGGGCAAAAGCGCTGAACTGATATCTTTGTCGTTCAACATGCCGAGTACGGCATAAGTGCGATCGAAAAAGCCCATCGTCGCGAGATTATCGGCTAGCACCTTGACCGCCTGCGGATTGTGGCCAACATCAAGGACAATCGCCGGTTTGCCCGGCACAACCTGGAAACGCCCTGGCAATTCAGTCTCTATCAGCCCCGGGCGAATCGCCTGCATAGTAACTGGCAGTTGATCGGTCAAGGCATCGAGAGCAGCCAGCGTAACTGTCGCGTTGTACAGCTGAATGGCACCGCGCAGCCCTGGATAGGCCAGCGAACGCTTAATCAGCGCCCCGCCAGAACGACACCACCAGCGCCATTGCAGCCGGTTTTCGTTACCTTCGCCCTGGGCGCGCTCGAACCCGAAGTCGTGCCCGATCAAACGCAAATCTGCACCAATGGCGGCAGCGTAATCGAGCAAACTTTTGGGCGGGTTGGGATCAGCGCAAAAAGCCGGTTTGCCCGTACGAAAAATCCCGGCTTTCTCGTAACCGATACTTTCCCGGTCAGGACCTAGCCAGTCGGTGTGGTCCAGCGCAACGCCGGTGACAATCGAAATATCGGGTTCGTAAACGTTGACCGCATCAAGGCGGCCACCCAGACCCACTTCAAGAATGGCTGCTTCGACGCCTGCAGCAGAAAAAACTTCCCAAGCGGCCAGCGTGCCAAATTCAAAATAAGTCAGCGCAATATTGCCGGCCTGCTGCCGCGCCGCTTCAACCCGAGCAAATGCAGCACACAAATCCTCATCGCTAACCGACAGGCCGTTCACCCGCACTCGTTCGTTATAAGCAACAAGATGTGGCGAGGTATAACAGCCCACCTTATAACCGGCGCGGTCAATGATGCATTCAAGATAGGCGCAGGTTGAACCCTTGCCGTTGGTACCGCCGACAATAATCACCGGACAGTGCTGTGTTTGATTCAGCGCCTCCTTGACAAGCCGGACACGATCCAGGCCCAGCTCAATGCCTGCTTGCCCTTTCGGGTGCAGGGCTTCGAGATGGGCCAGCCAATGGTTGAGGGTCATTAGTGACACAGAATCAAACCGAAACAAGGCAGCATGCTCGCGCCCGACTAGCTCGACGCTGACTCAAGCGGCAACCGGTAATTTTTGTAGCAGGGAAATGACGCGTGCAACCTGATCACGCAATTGACGCCGGTCAACAATCATGTCGATAGCTCCTTTTTCGAGTAGAAACTCGGAGCGCTGGAAACCTTCTGGCAGTTTTTCACGCACTGTTTGTTCAATGACACGCGGGCCGGCAAAACCGATCAAGGCCCCCGGTTCGGCGATCACCACATCACCAATGAAGGCAAACGAGGCAGAAACGCCACCCATGGTCGGGTCGGTCAGAATAGAGATAAAAGGCTGACCGGCGGCAGAAAGTTTGGTCAATGCTGCGGTGGTTTTGGCCATCTGCATCAGCGAAAAAAGGCCTTCCTGCATGCGCGCCCCGCCCGAAGCGGAGATACAGATAAACGGCGCTTTTAATTCAATGGCCGTCAGCACGCCACGAACGAAGCGTTCACCGAGTACGGAGCCCATCGAGCCACCCATGAAGCCAAACTCGAAGGCCGCAGCCACTACCGGAATATTTTTGATCGAGCCTTGCATACAAACCATGGAATCGCTCTCACCTGACGACTCATTGGCCTCCATCAGACGATCGGGATAACGCTTGCTGTCCTTGAATTTAAGACTATCAACCGGGATAACCTCGGCACCGATTTCAAAACAGGCTTCCGGATCAAGCAGTAGCGCAAGACGCTGGCGCGCATTCAGCCGATTGTGGTGGCCGCACTTGGGGCATACCTGTTGATTTTTATCGAGGTCGGTAGCATAGAGCACCGCCTCACAGGAGGCGCACTTGCTCCACAAACCTTCAGGTAAGGCGCCACGGCGCTGGACGCCCTGTTCGCGCTTGATTTTAGGGGGCAGAAGCTTGCTTAACCAACTCATGATCTCACCTCATCGACACCGCGACGAATGTCGGCGACCAGTGCTTTCACATTAGCGCAAGCTGTATCGGGTGTGGACTTTTCAATTTCTTCGATAATTCGGCTACCGACGACGACCGCATCGGCGATGCCAGCAATGCGGGCGGCTGTTTCGGCATCGCGGATACCGAAGCCAACACCCACCGGCAGACCTGTCTTTTCGCGAATCAGCGGCAGGCGCTCAGCAACGGCTTCCACATTGAGCGCGCCCGAACCGGTCACGCCCGCCAGTGAAACGTAATAGACATAACCGCTGGCGATTTCGGCAACCTGCGCAATACGGGCTGCGGTCGACGTCGGCGCGAGCAGGAAAATCGGATCCATACCCTGCGCCTTCATTGCCGCGCCAAAGGCGACGGCTTCTTCCGGCGGATAATCAACCACCAGAACACCGTCGACACCGGCTTTTGAGGCGGCTGCGGCAAATTTTTCCAGCCCCATCGCTTCAATCGGATTAGCGTAACCCATCAGTACGACCGGGATTTGGCTGTTGCTGGTACGAAAGGCAACGACCAGTTCGAGCACTTTGCGCAGACTCATGCCCTTGGCCAAGGCGCGCTCGGAAGCGCGCTGAATGGTTGGACCATCAGCCATCGGGTCAGAAAACGGAACACCTAGTTCAATAATGTCAGCGCCTGCTTCGACCAGCGTATGCATTAATGGCAGAGTCAGCGCTGCATCCGGGTCGCCAGCGGTAATGAAGGGAATCAGCGCCTTACGGCCTTCGCTAGCCAGACGGTCAAAAGTGGTTTTGATACGCGACATCAGAAAGTTATCCCGGATTTTTCGGCCACGGTATGCATATCCTTGTCACCCCGACCGGAAAGATTGACCAGTAAAATTTTATCCTTGTCCATGGTTGGCGCCAGTTTGGCGGCATAAGCCAAGGCGTGGCTGGATTCGAGCGCCGGAATGATGCCTTCGATACGGCACAGCGTATGGAAAGCAGCCAGCGCCTCGCTATCCGTCACCGGCTGGTATTCAGCGCGGCCAATATCCTTCAACCACGCATGCTCCGGGCCGACGCCGGGATAATCCAGGCCGGCAGAAATGGAATGGGTTTCGATGATTTGACCATCCTCATTTTGTAGCAAGTAAGTCCGGTTGCCATGCAGCACGCCAGGCACGCCGGCGGTTAGCGAAGCCGAATGACGCCCCGTTTCAATACCGTCACCGGCGGCTTCGATGCCGATCAGGCGGACGTTATCAAAGGGAATATAAGGGTAAAAAATACCCATCGCGTTGGAACCGCCACCGACACAGGCAATCACCGCATCCGGCTGGCGACCGACCATTTCCGGCATCTGGGCAAGACACTCTTCACCAATTATTTTCTGGAAATCGCGCACCAGCATCGGGTATGGGTGCGGGCCAGCGACGGTGCCGATGATATAAAACGTGTTGTGAATGTTAGTCACCCAATCACGCATCGCTTCATTCAGCGCATCCTTCAACGTCTTCGAGCCACTTTCGACCGGTACGACGGTGGCGCCGAGCAGTTTCATCCGATAGACGTTAGCAGCCTGACGCTTGACGTCTTCGCTGCCCACATAAACAACACATTCCATACCGTAGCGGGCGGCCACAGTCGCTGTCGCCACACCATGCTGACCGGCACCGGTTTCGGCTATAACGCGCGGCTTACCCATACGACGGGCCAGCATGGCCTGACCGATACAGTTGTTAACCTTATGGGCACCGGTGTGATTAAGGTCTTCGCGCTTCAGATAAATCTGCGCCCCGCCAAGCATTTCCGACCAGCGTTTGGCATGATAAATCGGCGAAGGCCGGCCGACAAAATGCTTCAGCTCGTATTCGTATTCGGCACGAAACGCTGGATCAACCTGGGCCGCAGCATAAGCTGCCTTGAGTTCTTCAAGTGCCGCAAACAGGGTTTCGGCGACAAATACACCACCGTAAGGGCCGAAATGGCCTTTGGCGTCGGGGAAGTTATATTGATTCATCGGCTTTCCGTACAGCCGCCACGAAGGCAGCGATTTTCGAGTGGTCCTT
>JAUYQT010000178.1 GCA_030697085.1 Azonexus sp.
GCCGCACGCTTCATCAGTTCCCAATATTTGAGGTCATTGGCGGCTGTGTTACGTGCGGACGAGTGCTCACCCGCGTAGTAGGCCAATACCTGATCGCGGAAGTAAAAAGAAAGTATCGTGGAAATCGGTTGGCCATTTGCCGCGCGAATCGTGAGAATTTCGCAGTCATCTCCAAAGGCGCTTATCAGGGCTTGAAAGTAGTTTTTGCTGAGCGCCGGCGTTCCGTGATCTCTGACATTTTCCGCATACAAGGGGAAAAAATCATCTACGGTGTCATTGTGGCTTGCATATAAGCCCAGCTTGATTGCTTTTCTGACCATGTTTCGCCGCTTTTGCGGGATACAAAGCATTTTTTCATCAAGTATTTTGGGTATGTCGCGAATGAAGGTGACGTAAAGATCTTGTGTTGGCCAGTCGGTGTGCCTGGCGCTGACATTACGAAACTCCAGGTGATCGACATCGAGCTTTTTGGCCAGCTCTTGCGCCTGATCCTCTAGCGCCTTTTGAGCGGCGGGATGGGTCGCAGCCACACCGCCATATACGGCAAAGGGCAATGAGATAAGCGCATTGCCAAAAAGCCGGCTATTGACGTGCGCTAGCGGCAGCACGCCTTGAATTTGGCCGTTTTCTTCTGCGTAGAAAAAATAAGTGGCGTGGCGGAAAACGTTTTTGATGATGCCTTGCCAGGCGGCACGGTGAAAAAAGGTGGCTTCCGGGCAAGAAAAAACGAATTCATCCCAGCGCTTGGCGTTGTCCTGGTCGGCTGGGGTGAGCTGTTTGATGATCATGCGGGCTCAGTTCTGGCCGAGGAAGGTGTGGTCCATCCGGCCCCAGGAGAAATCACCGAGCAGGCGATGCAGGCGCTGTTCCATACGGTCAATATTGACGTAATGGCGAAAGCGGGTCTTTCGGTTGATACCGGCGATACGCGGTTGTTCGGTGTCAATTTCCCAAGGGTGAAAATAGAAAACAGCGGCAAGTTTGTCGACGTCATTGATATGCCCGATCATCCAGCGCGACATTTCGTAGGGCAACAGGCGGAAGTAACCGCCGCCGCTGGCCGGCCAGTTACGATTCAAAAAGCGCAGCGTGGTCGGGGGGATTTCGAGCAACTTGCCAATTTTGTGGGCGTGACGCGGGGCGTTCGGCATGCCGTAGTGGTCGTGCTTGATCGGGTAAACGCTCGAACTGTAGTGGTAGCCGGCGCGTTCCAGGCATTCAAAAGCCCAGAGATTTTGTTCGCCGATGGAAAAGCTCGGGGCCCGGTAGCCTTTGACTTCGCAGCCGGCGAGGTCTTCGAGGATCAGCTTGGCGACTTGAATGTCGGAGAAAAAAGCTTCCGGCGTCTGGTCGCTGGCGCGTTCATGGCCGTAGCCGTGGCTGGCGAGTTCGTGGCCGTTGGCGACGATGCGCTTGATGAGTTCCGGGTAACGTTCGGCGATCCAGCCCAGCGTGAAAAAGGTGGCTTTGGTGTTGTGCTCGTCGAGCATGCCGAGGATGCAGTCCACGTTGCGTTCAACCCGGCATTCCCGAATCGGCCATTCGCTGCGTGGAATATGCGGGGCGAAGGCGGAGACTTGAAAGTAGTCTTCGACATCGATGGTGAGCGCGTTGGCGGTGGGCGAGCGAGGCATGTGGGCGGTAAATTTCGGGCGCAAATTTCAGTTGACCGCAGCATTGCGGCGAGCCAGCAGCCAGGTGGCAAGATCTTCGGCGATGCGTTCTGCGGTGCGGCCGTCCCAGAGTTCTGGCACGCGCCCGCTCTTGCCCCGGCCAGCCAGGGTTTCGGCTGCGTGGTGGCGAATGGCAACAATATCGCGGCCAACCATGGTGTTGGTGCCTTGGTCGACGGTAATCGGGCGCTCGGTGTTTTCACGCATCGTGAGGCAGGGCACGCCGAGGGCGGTGGTTTCTTCTTGCAGACCACCGGAGTCGGTGAGCACAATGCGGGCACCAGCCATCAGCCCGAGCATTTCGAGATAGCCCTGGGGCGGCAACATGATCATGCGCGGGGTGTCGATCAGATGTTGCAGGCCGAAACGCTCGATATTCCCTTTGGTGCGCGGGTGCAGTGCAAAGACCAGTGGAATGGATTCGGAGATTTCACGCAATACACCAAGCAGTGAAGCAAGTACGTCGGCATGATCAACATTGGACGGGCGGTGCATGGTGACAACGCCGTAGCCTTGCTGGCTGGAAATCAGTGCCGGATCGGCGTTGACCGCAGCAATGCTGTCCGCCGGGGCGCGCGCGAATTCGCGGTTATTGAGCAGGGAGTCGATCATCACGTTGCCGACAAAGCGCACGCGCTCGGCGGCGATACCTTCGCGCGCGAGGTTGTCGGCGGCGCTGCGTTCGGTGGTGTAGAGCAGGTCGGCAATCTGGTCGGTGAGGACACGATTGATTTCTTCCGGCATGCCGCGGTCGTAGCTGCGCAGGCCGGCTTCGACGTGCACAACGGGAATATTCTTTTTGACGGCGACCAGCGTGCAGGCCAAGGTTGAATTAACGTCGCCAACGACGAGAACGCAGGACGGCTTTTTTTCGTCAAGCACAGGCTCGAAACGGCGCATGACTTCAGCGGTTTGCACGGCGTGCGAGCCGGAGCCGACTTCAAGATTGATGTCCGGATGCGGCAGGCGCAAATCCTCGAACAGCTTGTCGTTCATGTCGCGGTCGTAATGCTGGCCGGTATGGAGCAGTAGCGTGGGGATGGCAGGTTGATGCGCGGCAAAGGCACGCAGGATGGGGGCCATTTTCATGAAATTGGGGCGCGCGCCGACCACGCAAATGACCGGGCCAAGGTCGTTAGGCCAGAGTTCAGGCATCAGTTTTTTCGCTTTCAAGAGGGGGCTTGGCAAGCTGGTTGCCGTTGGCGACCAGTTGCTGCAGCAAGACGAGCGTGGTGCTGTTAATTTTTTCAAGCTGCAGCAGGCTGCGTTCCAGTCGGCTGAGTCGCTCACCAAATTGTTGCACGCTTAGGCTGGCTAATATGGCGGCCGGGCTGTCACCAGACTCGTTCCGCCTTGGCGTGTTTTCCTGGGTGTAGGGCGAGAAAGCTGGCTCATCATCCGAGGCAAAAACAGCGCTGATCTGCGTGGTGCCGCCCATCGTTTCTTCATGGATTTCGCGGGCGACTTCTTCGACATCGGGCACGTCAAACTCTCTTTTGCTGCTCAGATAGCCGAAGAGCAGCAGGCGGTCACAAACCGAATTAATGCGCCGCGGAATGCCGCTGCTGGCTTTGAAAATGGCTTCGTAGGCGGCAGGAAGAATATTTGGCAGGCCGCTTGATCCCGCGCATTTGAGGCGGTGTTCGATGTAGGCCTCGGTTTC
>JAUYQT010000389.1 GCA_030697085.1 Azonexus sp.
ATTCTCGGGCACAGCGACTCCAGTATTTTCGGCCAATATATTCAACAAACCCGTTCGCTGCATCGGATCGGTCTGGAGATTGTTGTGAGTGGCCGGAATATGGCAAATGATGGGCAAAAAAAGGGTTTGAAAAAAGGCGAGTCGTCGCAACTGAGTAATTTGCAACTGGCGGTTACGTTGACCACAAAAGTCATGGCACCTTCTTGGCAGCGTGGTCAGGAGCGCTCGGCTGATCTCCTTGGCGTTGATCTGCTGATTGCTGCCGGCTACAACCCGGATGGCATGGGCAACATGCTGTCGGTGCTCAAAAATTATGATGAAAACAATCAGAAGCCGGTGGATTGGGAAAAAATAGGCAATCATCTGGCCAGCCTTTCCCAAGGGGATAAGCAATTGAAACTCCAATCCGGGGTTGGCCTGATGCAGATGGCTTTTGGGCTGGCACATCCCGAAGCTGGTGCGCGGATTGATGATGTAAATAACTATCTGGACCAGCATTACGACGAGAAGGCGACGAGCCAGCCTTATCAGTACAAAAGTTGGACCAAGGTTTCCAGAAGCCCCGAGTTTCTCAAGCTGACCCGGGCTTATGAAGGTGCGTTATATGCAAACAGGTTGCTGGAGCAAGGTAAGTACAACGAGGCATATCAGCTATCAAAATCGACCCTGGGGCCAGCGAAAGATCATGCTTATCCTGCTTTTATTCAGGCATGGGCACTCGACGCCGTTGGTAATTTCAAGGAAGGCCAAGTGGTGCTCAAACGAGCGCTGGATAACAAACAGGAGTCGTCTGGCCGGGTTTATCAGAAATACGCCTCATTGCTGGCAAAAAATGGACGGCATCGGGATGCTTCCGGGGTGATAAATGTCGGCTATGAGCAGTTCGGCAAAGCGCCGCAGCTACTGCCTGATGTGGTCCGTTATCAGCGGACAAGCGGTGATCTAAAACAGGCCCGGATGACGGCCCGCATGTGCGCGCTGGATTTTCCGGATTTCGCTGAAGATTGCGAGCGTGCGGCCAGCGCGATTTAAGCTTGAAATTTGAGTTGACCGCATCGGTTCGCCGATTTTCGGCGTCCGATGCGGGGAGAGCCCGCTACCTGCGTCGGTGTTGGCCGGGAGGCAAGGGAACCCCAGGCCGTTTGGGCACGCAGCTTAACTCTGGGCGGTGGGCTTTCTTAATCGACTGAAGGCAGCGCTTCCAGCAGCTCATGCACTTCGAGCCAGCGCATTTCGGCGGCATCAATCTGTTCGCCGAGCGAAGCTGCCTGGCGATGCATTTTTTCGCTTTTTTCCCGGTCGACCCTAGGGCCAGCCGTTGTTTCTGTGGTCGCAGCATAAAAGTCGGGATCGGAAAATTGAGTCTCTAAAGCAGCCTTTTCGCCGTTCCATTGGGCCAGCTTTTTTTCCAACTGTTCCGCTTCCTTGATCAAAGGCCGCCGTTGCGCCAATAGCGCCTGCCGGTTGGCCTTGGCGTCGGCGCGTTGTTGCAGGCGGCCGGTTTTTTCGGCGGCGACTTCCGGTTCCGGCGATCTTTCGGCATTGCGCTGGCTGGCCAGCCAAGCGGCGTAGTCGTCGAGGTCGCCATCGAATTCGACCGCCTTGCCGTCGGCGACGAGCAGCAGTTCGTCGGCGCAGGTGCGTAGCAAGTGGCGGTCGTGCGAGACGAAGACCATGCCGCCTTCGTAATCCTGCAGCGCAAAGGTCAGCGCTTCGCGCATTTCGAGGTCGAGGTGGTTGGTCGGCTCGTCGAGCAGCAGCAGGTTGGGCTTGGTGCGAATCAGCAGTGCCAGTGCCAGGCGCGATTTTTCGCCGCCGGAGAAGGGTTCGATGGCGCGGCTGGCCATGTCGCCGCGGAAATCGAAGCCGCCGAGGTAGTCGCGCAGTTCCTGTTCCGGGGTGGTCGGCTCGAGGCGCGCCAGGTGTTGCAGCGGCGATTCGTCGGGCCGCAGCTGTTCGAGCTGGTGCTGGGCGAAGTAGCCGATGTTGAGCGCCTTGGCTTCCTTGCGCTGGCCGCCTTGCTGTTCGATCGCGCCGGCCAGCAGCTTGATCAGCGTCGATTTGCCGGCGCCGTTGCGGCCGAGCAGGCCGATGCGGCAGCCCGGGCGCAGCGTCATCGTGATGTTGTCGAGAATGCTGCGGTCGACGTAGCCGGCCGAGGCTTTTTCGATGCTTAACAGCGGGTCGGGCAGGGCGCTCGGTTTGCGGAATGCGAAGTGGAAGGGCGAATCGACGTGGGCCGCAGCCACCGTTTCCATGCGCTCCAGCATCTTGATCCGGCTTTGCGCCTGGCGGGCCTTGGTGGCCTGCGCCCGGAAGCGGTTGATGAAGCTGTTGAGGTGCGCCACTTCGCGTTGCTGCGCTTCATAGGCCGATTGTTGCGTCGCCAGCCGGGCGGCGCGGGCCCGTTCGTAGTCGGAATAGCCGCCGGTGGTCAGCGATAGACGCTGGAGATCGATGGCGAGAATCTGGCCGACCACGGCATCGAGAAAGTCGCGGTCGTGTGAAATCAGCAACAGCGTCGCCGGGGAGTTTTTCAGCCAGGTTTCCAGCCAGAAAACGGCGTCGAGGTCGAGGTGGTTGGTCGGTTCATCGAGCAGCAGTAAATCGGCGCGGCAGGAGAGGGCGCGGGCCAGATTGAGGCGGACCCGCCAGCCGCCGGAGAACTCCGCAACCGAGCGCTGAAAGTCGGCGTCGGTAAAGCCCAGGCCGTGCAGCACTTCGGCAACGCGGGCTTTTGCCGAGTAACCGCCGATTTCGCCGTAACGATCATGCAGGTGGCCGATGGCTTCGCCGTCATTGCGCGCTTCGGCGTCGACCAGTTCGCGTTCGACGCGGCGCAGTTCGACATCGCCATCGAGCACGAAATCGAGGGCGCTGTCGGGCAGGGCCGGCGTTTCCTGGGCAACGCGGGCGATGTGCCAGCTGGCCGGCAGTTCCACGTCGCCGGATTCGGCGTGCAGTTCGCCGGAGAGCAGCGCAAACGGGCTGGATTTGCCGCAGCCGTTGGCACCGACGACACCGACCTTCCAGCCGGTGTGCAGTTGAACGGAGGCGTCGATAACCAGCGGGCGGCCGACGCGGGCGAAGGTGACTTGGCGGAGGGCGATCATAAGGGGCGAATTATAGCGGTGGGCTGCTAAAATCTTTCGCATCATCAAGTTAGTTTGGCTTTGCCCGCGGCTTGATTGTGATCGGTGTCAGACGGGTTTCGTGGCGTATTTTGAGTATTGAGAGTCTCAACAAATGATAAATCGACCCTTATCTTCAGCTTTTCGCCTGACTGTTTTGTTCGCGCTAAGTTTTTCTGTGCTGGCCGGCGATGCCGGGCCTAGCCCTGAATTGGTTGCCGATTGGCAGCAGCGACTGGACGCGGCAGCCGCACTGCAGAGCGAAAGCAAGGAGCAGCGGGCGGCGGCAGATCAGGTGCTGGCCGAAAAGGAAGCTGCCTGTTTCAAGAAATTTCTGGTCAATGACTGCCGGCGTCAGGCGCGCAAAGAGCATCTCACGGCGACCAAGGCGGCTAGTCGTTTGGCGAGTGAGGGCAAGGCGTTGGAGCGGACGGTAAAAAAAGAGCAAATGAGCGACAAGGATCAGCGCGCCGCTGAGGCTGTGCCAAAGCGCGAAGCTGATCGCCAGGAGCGGGCGGCTGAGGTCGCTGCCGAGAGCGCGTTGAGTGCTGAGCGGACAGCGGCGGCACGTGCCGAAAAGGCGAAAAAGGCCGCAGAGGGCAGTAAGGAACACGCCGCCAATGCCGAGAAATATCGCCAGCGGCAAGCGGCGCACGACGCCCGTGTCGATGCAAAAATAAAAGAGGCAGAGCAGCGAGCCGCTGAGGCCGAGGCTAAGTAAAGGGGATTGACCGGTGATTCGGCAGATTCCTGTCCGCGATCTTCTTCCCGGCATGTATGTCGTGGATCTGCACAAGAGTTGGCTGACTCATTCAATCTGGCGTCAGCGTTTTGCGGTGCGCGATGCGGCGCATGTGCGCGAATTGCAGGCTGCGGGCATTGCTCAAGTCAGTATTGACACCCGCAAAGGTATTGATCTGCCAGCAACGCCGATTGCCCGTATCGATCAAGTCGAGCCTGAATTTATCTTGCCGGTCGAACGGGTCAAGGCCCAGCCGCGTCATGTCTCACTCGGTGAGGAGCGCCGCCGCGCCGGCCGTCTGATCGGTGAGGCAAGTGGCACGGTGACTGATTTGATGTTGGCGGCACGGGCTGGCAGGGTGGTTGACGCAGCGCGGCTGGAGCCGGTGGTGGGCAAAATGATTGAATCAGTCCTGCGCAATCCGGATGCTTTGGCGCCGCTGGCTCGCCTGAAGCGGATGGACGCTTACGCGACTGAGCATGCCGTGGCGACGGCTGCACTGATTATCGCGCTTGGCCGACAGCAGGAAATGTCGCAGCCGGAGCTGGAAAAAATGGCGCTGGGTACGCTGCTCAAGGATATCGGGCAAGCCGCGATCGACGCCCGCTTGATCACCAAACCGGGCATGCTTTCAAAATCCGAATACACCGTCGTCCAGAGTCATGTCGAGGAAGGTCTGGCCGTGCTGGAAGCGACCTCGCGCCTCTCCGAAACTTCCGTCGCCGTCGTCCTCGAACATCACGAACGCTACAACGGTTGCGGCTATCCCTATCGCATGGCTGGCGATGAAATTTCGCTGGCCGGACGGATGGCGGCAATTGTCGACACCTACGACGCAATGACTTCTGACCGCCCCTATCGGCCAGCGCTTTCTCCTTCGCTCGCGCTGCGTCAGCTCTACGATCAGGGCGGCACCCAGTTTGATCCCGGCTTGGTTGCCGCCTTTATCCGGACAGTGGGGATTTACCCGGTCGGCACGCTGGTGATGATGGAAAGCGGCCATCTGGCAGTGGTTGAGGAAGTGCATCACGACAATTTGCTCAGCCCGGTCGTGCGCGTCATTTACCATGCAGCGCGGCGTCAGTATGTGACGCCGGCACGGGTCGATCTGGTACGAAAAGTGGGTAATCACTACGGCCAGATCGTCCGTGCTGAAACGTTTGAGCGCTGGGGACTTAGCCCATTGCGCTGGCAACCTGCTTGATTAGTTTACGGATTGGTGTTGGCACGCCAGCTTCCGACGCATC
>JAUYQT010000392.1 GCA_030697085.1 Azonexus sp.
TGGTAAGTGTTTGAGTAATTTATGGCTGCGTTGGGTCGCATTCGGCACAGTGTTGAATTTCAATTGTCATGTGCTTGATTTCGTCATGGATGCCGAGTTTGTGGCGTATTTTTTCGGCGCTCAAATCTGGGTCATGGGTCAGCAGGCTGAGTGCGCAGGCATAGCCACCGATGCCGACGCGCCAGACGTGGAGGTCGGTCAGGTGGGTGTTGCCAGCTTCTGGTAGCTGTGCGATGACGTCACGAATTTCGGCGACGACCGGGTGATCCATTTCCCGGTCGAGCAGGACGCGGCTGGTTTGGCCAAGCAGTTTTTTCGACCACAGGGCGACGAGTAGCGCACCGAGCAGGCCGGTAGCCGGGTCGAGCCAGGCCCAGCCGTAAAACCAGCCGCCAGCCAGTGCGGCAATTGCCAGTACCGAAGTGGCGGCATCGGTGATGACGTGGACGTAGGCGGATTTCAGGTTGAGATCCTCGTGGTGGTGGTGCTCGTGTCCATCGCCGTGGGTGTGGCCATGATCATGGGCATTCCCCAAAATCAGCGCACAAATGAGGTTGACCGTAAGACCCAGGGTGGCAACCGCCATCGCTTCCGGGTAATGAATAACTTGCGGTGACCAGAGGCGTTCGAGCGAGCCGACGACCATCAGGCCGGCAACGCCGAGCAGGCAGATGGCGCTGGTGTAGCCGGCCAGTATTTCAATCTTCCAGGTGCCGAAGGCGAAACTTGGGTCAGCGGCATAACGCCGGGCCGCGCCGTAGGCAAAGCTGGAAAGGCCGATGGCCAGCGCGTGTGAGCTCATGTGCCAGCCATCGGCCAGCACGGCCATTGAGTTGAACCACCAGCCGGCTATGATCTCGATCAGCATGGTGGCGACGGTGATCCACAGCACGAGGCGGGTGCCGCGTTCGGCGGCTACGTTGCCGGTGGTGAAGCGGTGGTCGTGGGTCCAGCGGCTGAGATCGTGCGGTGGTATTTGCATTTTTATTGCTGTCCGTAGTGGGCGAATTTTTCCAGTACGGCGGCCATTTCATCGGTGGTGAGGAGTACGGGTTGGCCGAGTTGGCAGGCGCGCCAGTATTGTTCGCAAAGTTCTTCAAGTTCGCAGGCGAGAGCAAGCGCTTCGTCGAGATTGCGCCCGGCAACGAGCAGCCCGTGGTTGGCAAGCAAACACCCCTTGCGTTGGTGCATGGCGGCGAGCGCTGCGGTCGACAGTGATTCCGAGCCAAAAATGGCGTAGTCGGCGCAGCGAATGGTGTTGCCG
>JAUYQT010000431.1 GCA_030697085.1 Azonexus sp.
GTGCTTGCCGATGGTGCTGATGAACTGAAAATTCGCCTTGAGGCGGATGCCGCTAGCGGTGTCAAAATTGCCAAAATTCTGACTTTCAAGCGCAATTCGTATCTGGTTGATGTCGCTTGGGAAATTACCAATGGCAGCGACAAAGCGCTCGCCCCGCATGCTTACTTCCAGCTGCAGCGCAATGACGCTGCGCCGGAAGGGGAAAGCATGATGGTTTCCACCTTTACCGGGCCAGCCGTTTTTACCGATGCCGAGAAGTACCAGAAAATTGCCTTTGGCGACATCGCGAGCGGAAGTGCCAAGTTTGCCAAGACGGCCGACAATGGCTGGCTGGCGATGGTGCAGCATTATTTTGTTTCAGCCTGGGTGCCCAAAGGCAACACGCCGCGTGAGTTTTACATGCGCAAGCAGGAAGGCAGCAATAACTTCCAGGCTGGCCTGATTATTCCGGTGGCTGAAATTGCACCGGGTAGCAAGAGTGAAACGTCAGTCAGTCTTTACGCCGGACCGCAGGAACAGGCAGCGTTAAAAGCCTTGTCGCCAGGGCTTGATCTGGTTGTCGATTACGGCTTTTTAACGGTTGTGGCAGCGCCAATTTTCTGGGCCTTGCAGGCGATTCACAACTTGGTGGGCAACTGGGGTTGGGCGATTATTGTACTGACCGTCATCCTGAAGGGTATTTTCTTCCCGCTCTCGGCCGCCTCCTACAAGTCGATGGCCAAGATGAAGTTGCTGACACCGCGTCTGACGCAGTTGAAGGAACGTTTTGGTGATGACAAACAGCGTCTGAATCAGGAAATGATGAAGATGTACCAGACCGAAAAGGTCAATCCACTTGGTGGTTGTTTGCCAATTCTGGTGCAGATTCCGGTCTTCATTGCGCTGTATTGGGTGCTGCTCGGTGCTGTCGAAATGCGTGATGCACCCTGGATGTTATGGATTCACGATCTGGCCTCGCCGGATCCTTATTTCATTCTGCCAGTCATCATGATCATTTCAATGTTCATTCAGACCAAGCTCAACCCGACGCCTCCGGACCCGATTCAGGCCAAGGTGATGATGGCCATGCCCCTGATTTTCGGTGTCATGTTCCTCTGGTTCCCGGCCGGTCTGGTGCTCTACTGGGTGGTCAACAACATTCTCTCCATCGCCCAGCAATGGCAGATTACCCGGATGATCGAATCTGCTGGCAAGGCCGCCAACGACGCCAAGGCTTAAGGTGTGAAATCTGACACCATTGCCGCCATCGCCACGGCCCCCGGTCGTGGCGGGGTTGGCGTCATCCGGGTTTCGGGCAGCAATTTGCTGCCCTTTTCTTTGGCCCTGACGGGAAAGACACCCCAGCCACGCTACGCCACACTAGCTGATTTCATGGCAGCCGATGGCAGCAGTATCGACAGTGGCTTGTTGCTTTATTTCCCGGATCCCCATTCTTTCACCGGCGAAGATGTCCTTGAACTACAGGGCCATGGCGGGCCGGTTGTCATGCAGATGTTGCTTGCCCGTTGCCTTGACCTTGGCGCCCGGCTGGCTGAACCCGGCGAATTTAGCCGACGTGCCTTTCTCAACGGCAAAATCGACCTGACGCAAGCCGAAGCAGTCGCCGATCTGATCGATGCCGCGACAACCAGTGCCGCCCGTTCAGCCGTACGTTCGTTGCAGGGTGAATTTTCCAAAGCCATTCACCGTCTGACGGATGAGTTGATCAACCTGCGCATGCTGGTTGAAGCCACGCTGGATTTTCCTGAAGAAGACATTGATTTTCTTAAAGCCGCCAATGCTTTTGGCCGGCTCGAAACGCTGCAATACCAACTTGCAGAAATTTTTGACCGGGCAGGGCAGGGCAAACTCCTTCAATCGGGCCTTCACGTCGTGCTGGCGGGACAACCGAATGTTGGCAAGTCCTCTCTCCTCAACCGATTGGCTGGAGACGATCTGGCGATCGTTACGCCAATCGCCGGGACAACGCGCGATGCGCTGCGGTCAACCATACAAATTGAAGGAATTCCACTTCATATCATCGACACTGCCGGGCTGCGTGAAACCGAAGATGAAGTTGAAAAAATTGGCATTGAACGCAGCTGGCAGGAAATTGAACGGGCCGATGTTGTTTTGCTACTGGTCGATGCCCGTTCAGGGGTCACAAACGCCGATCAGGAAATTCTCTCCCGCCTGCCAGCGCGCCTTAAACGAATCACGATTTACAACAAGATCGACCTCAGCGGCAAGCCATCCGAGCGTCACAACGAAACAGATACAACAGCCATCTCGCTCTCAGCCCGCTCCGGCGAAGGTATTGAGCTACTGCGCCAGGAGTTGTTGCAGATTGCCGGTTGGCATCAGGCCGAAGATGTTTTCATTGCCCGCGAACGTCACATTCGGGCTTTATCAAAAGCCCAGGAACATATCGCTACCGCTAAAAATGTGGTTGAAAGCCCTTTGCCTGCGCTCGAACTATTTGCCGAAGAACTCCGGCTAACCCAACAATCCCTCGGTGAAATTACCGGTGAATTTACGGCTGATGACTTATTAGGTGTCATATTTAGCCGGTTTTGCATCGGAAAATAGGTTTATTTCCATTATTTTCATGTCCTTCCAGGGCTGTTGATAAAGTTGTGAATATCCTAAGGGCGCTTTGGGGGTAAAGCACAAAATTATCCCCGACGCCAAAACTGTCCACTTTTCACCCACAGCTATTTCAGAGCTTTCTGCAGAGCCATATTTTGTAAGTAAGCAACTGTAAATAAACAATAATTTTAAGTTATCCACAGAAGTGTTCGGTATATAGTGTTAACAGTAGTTTTATTTATAGTTCTTATATAAAACCCTAAGACAACCACTTAGCCCCCCAAAACAACATGGGGAATTTTTGATACTGGCTTGTTGATACTTGTCCTTGCTGCTTTCTTTTTTGGCGCAATTGAAACTGTTGTCGATAGTGGTGGGAACCGCCAACGCCTCCTGGCGTTATGCCCGACAAATAAAATGCCGTGGCGCCCTATTTTGCCGGCAGTGTTGATGGCGGTGGCCAATGTCAGCGGCTCAATCGGCGGAACCTGGTTGGCGTTAAAGCATGGCAGTACATTTATTCGGCAAGTATTTTTGCTGTTGATGGGTGTTCTCATTATTATATATGCATAGCATACCCTGGCAAATTTCTACTAAAATTCAGCCAATTGCAGTCAGGAAACCGTAATGCGTGTCACGCTTGTTCACCCCGCCGGCTTTAACTTTGTGCCTGGTCAGCCGGATTTCTCTGTGCTAGCCAACCGCATGCCGCCGATCGGTATCATGCAACTGGCCAGCTGGCTTGATAAGCATCATCATCAAACTGCATTGCACGATTGTCTTGGCCCTTATGCGCCACCGACGATTGCTGAGAATGCTGAAATGGTATTGGCGACTGATCCAGAATTGGTCGGATTTTCTGCCACGACTTCCGGCTTCATGGAGGCTATCGAAATTGCCAGCTATATCCGGCAGCGTCGCCCGGAAATCAAGATTGTTTTTGGCAATGTTCATGTCTCTTCGCTTGGCGCACCCGTTCTTGAAGAATTTCCCGAGATTGACTATCTGGTGATCGGCGAGGGAGAAGGGGCGTTGCTCAATTTGGCTGACGGCAAGGCGCTGCAAGAAATTGGCAACCTGATTTATCGCGACGAGCAGGGAAAAATTATCGTTAATCCGCGCCGTGACCGCATTCTTGATCTCGATGAACTGCCGTTCCCGGCTTACGAAAAGCTGGCCGGTTTTCCCCACGCTTACCACCTGCCGCTGTTTGCTTATGAAAAGCGTTACGGCGCGACGATGATCACCTCGCGCGGCTGTCCTTATACCTGTTCCTTTTGCGACCGCACGGTGTTTGAGCGCCTGTACAAAACGAATTCGGCGCAGTACACCTACGACCACATGAAGTATTTGCGCGACAACTTCGGGGTTTATCACATCAACATGTACGACGATCTATTCACCGCCAAGAAGCAGCGAGTGATGGATTTGTGCGATTTGCTGATCGAAAATCCGCTCGGTGTACAGTGGAATTGTGCAATTCGTACCGGCCATACATCGGATGAAATGTTGGCCAAACTCAAGCAAGCCGGTGCGTTGATGGTTTCGATGGGGATTGAATCGGCTGATCTAGTGATGATGGCGCGCCATAAAGCGGGTGTCACACTTGACGCGGTGCGCGAGACGGTGCAGCAAATTCACGCGGCCGGCCTGCGAGCCAAAGGTTTGTTCATTTTTGGCATGCCAGGCGAAACGCCGGAAACCGTCAAAACAACCAGTGATTTTATTTTGTCACTGGAACTTGATGAAATGAACATGACCAAGTTCAGCCCGCTACATGGTGCACCGATCTGGGAAGAATGCGCGAGCAATGTTTCCGGGGATTTCATTGAAGACTGGCGTCTGATGAACTGCCTCAATTTCGTCTTTTTGCCTAGCGGCTTTGCTTCGCGGGAAGAAATGGATGCACTCTACAACTGGCATGTCAGGCGTTTTTACGACAGCAAGGGCTACCATCGTCGCTTCGCCAAACGGCTTTGGGCACATCGCTGGAGTTTGTGGCATGTTCTCAAGCATTTGCCTGAAACGATTGCCGCGGCACGCTATTTCAGTGCCAACAAGGCAGAGTTGGAAAAAGCCAAGCGTGAATTCAAGCTGCATCCACGTCAGCCGGTGGGAATGCAGCCCAGGTTAAGTGCTGATTTACAGGTTGATAACATCGTTTCGATGTCACCAATCAAAATATCCCGACGCGATGCGATGAAGGCAGTTGTTCAGGCGGATGCCCTGATCCTCGCTTGTAACGCACCGTCGATATTGCCGGCGGCGCTATAATCCTCGCCCCTGGGAAATAATGATGAATAGAAAAGAGATTTTTGACTGTTTTTCTTGGTTGACCGCGGCGTTTGCCTTGTTCATCCGATCAGCCCGTAAAGCCTGATAAGGCGCTGGCCACCGTGACCTATAACAATAAATTTTTGCGACGATAGAAAATTGATAGGGATAGGCCGATGGAACAACAAAACTCAGGGGAAATACAGCAGGAATGCGATGTTTTGGTGATCGGCGGTGGCCCGGCCGGAACAACGATTGCGCCGTTGCTGGTGGAAAAAGGATATCGCGTTGTCTTGCTGGAACGAGCTCGTCACCCGCGCTTCCACGTTGGCGAATCCCTGTTGCCGGCGAATATGCCGCTTTTTGAGCGCTTGGGTATTGCTGCCGAAATCAAAGCCATTGGCATGGAAAAATGGGGCGCTGAATTTGTTTCGATGCAGCATGGCATGGCGCAAAGTTTTCAATTTTCCGAAGCCTGGGATAAATCCCAGCCTTATGCCTACCAGGTGAAACGGGCTGAATTTGACGAAATTCTGATCCGCAACGCCGAGGAAAAGGGCGTTGAGGTGCATGAAAACTGCAAGGCAAAGGCGATTGATTTTCTGCCCGACCATAGTGGCGCAGTGATTCGCGCCACCCATGACGATGGCCGCGAACAGGTCTGGAAAGCCCGTTTCGTGGTCGATGCTTCGGGCCGCGATACTTTTTTGGCGAATCGTTTCCAGATCAAGCACCGCAACCCAAAGCACAACAGTTCGGCCATTTATGGTCATTTTTCCGGCGCTATTCGGCATCAAGGGCAGGCCGCGGGCAATATCAGTATTTTTTGGTTTGAACATGGCTGGTTCTGGTTCATTCCGATGCAGGGCGATGTCACCAGTATTGGCATGGTGACCTGGCCGTATTACATGAAGACCAAAGGCCAGCGCAGCATTGAACAGTTTTTACACGATGGCATAGCGCTTTGCCCACCACTCGCCGAGCGTTTGAAAATGGCAACGCGGGTCAATGAAGTTGAGGCCACCGGTAATTTTTCCTATGTTTCAGAGCGCAACCACGGCGCCAACTATCTTTTGCTTGGCGATGCCTACGCCTTCATCGACCCGGTATTTTCATCCGGCGTGCTGCTTGCCATGAATAGCGGGGTAATTGGTGCAGAGGCAATTCATACCTGCCTGAGCAAACCGGCCGAAGCGCCGGCTGCGCTAAAGCGATTTGATGCCTTGATGCAGCACGGTCCGAAGGAATTTTCGTGGTTCATCTACCGTGTCACCAACCCGATCATGCGTGATTTTTTCATGTATCCCAAAAACATCTTCCGGGTGAAAGAAGCGTTGCTCTCCGTGCTGGCGGGCGATATTTTCGGCAAAACGCCAATCTGGCGCTCGGTCTGGATGTTCAAGCTGCTTTACTACATCGCCAATATCGTTCAGCCAAGGCGTGCCTTTATCGGCTGGAAACGGCGTCGTTTCAATATTCGTCGGGTTGATGATCCGGCGATGAACGGTGTGTAGTGACGCTGCAACTAATTTCCCGCGCTGCCTCGGCCAGCCCTGCATCTGCCGTTTCACGTGAAACGGCGGCGGTGCTCGGGGGCGCCGTGCTCGGAGACGGCTCGATGACTTTACCCGTCTGGCCGGTGCAACGTATTTTTGCCCCATTATTCGCGTCGACCGCAGCATGTATTGAAGAAACCTGGCTGACCGATTTACCGCTCGTTTCCGGTAACAGTGAGGGAATTATCTGGTCGCGCTCGGGCAATCTGCTCTACGGCGTGCTGGAACTTGACGAGTCTGACTTTGCCGATGTCAAGACGCCAGCCTTGCAAGCCACCAGTGGTGAAGCTTATCGGCGAATTTTTCGCTTAATCGAAGCGCAGAAATTGCCGCATCTGTGGCGTGTCTGGAATTATCTGGCGGCGATAAATCAGGAAGTGGACGGCCTGGAACGCTATCGTCAGTTCAACATTGGCCGGCAGGATGCTTTTCTCGAATTTCACCGCGGTGCGACGGGCAACGTGCCGGCCGCCTGCGCCCTCGGCCTGGCAGGCGGACCGCTCTCAATTGCCTTCATGGCCGGCGACCAACCGGCCGTGCCGGTTGAAAATCCGCGCCAGGTCAGCGCTTACGACTATCCGACGGAATACGGCCCGCGCAGCCCGACTTTTTCGCGGGCGGCGTTGGCTTATTTGCCCGGGCAGGAAGTGCTTTTTGTCTCCGGCACCGCGAGCATCGTTGGCTGCCAAACCGTGCATCCCGGCGATGCCGTTGCTCAGGCGCGTGAATCGCTGGCCAATGTCTCGGCCGTGCTGGCCGAAGCGAATCAACTCAGCCATTCGCCACCCTACACACTAGCCGAGCTTTCTTATCGGGTTTATCTTCGTCACGCCGCCGATTTTTCCGCGCTGGAGCCGGTTTTGGCAGCGTTGATTGGCCAGCCTGGCAAAATTGTTTATGTGCAGGCCGATATCTGCCGGCATGATTTGTTGATAGAAATCGAGGCGTTTGCCGCGCATGCGCTGGGGAGCGATTGATGTCTGGATCGACGACAGACGTTTTGCTCCTGGCTGGTTCAACGTTGGCCGTCCAGGCCGCGGAAGAACGGCCGCTTTGGCAAGGCGGCGCGGGCGTTGCTGCCTTTGGTTTTCCCGCCGGGGTGATGATTGCCTGGATTTTTGGCCAATCGTCCCCCCGTGTTTCAGTGAATGGCTGATCAGCCGCGTTCGGGAAATCCGCTGCGGATTGCCCAGCAATACCTCGCCGCGCTCTGCATTCCCGGACTATTTTTCCTGATCTGCCTTGGCTGGCTGCCCTTTGCCTTGCTTTGCCGGCTTGTTTTACCCCGCCGGCTGGGTCAGCGCTGGGGGCGTTACATGATCCAGGACGGTTTTCGTACTTATCTCGATATCCTGTCACTGGGTTTTTCCTGCCGCTTCGATCTATCCGAACTTGATCAACTGCACGCCGAAGGGCCGTTGATAATCGCCGCCAATCATCCGTCGCTGCTTGATGCCGTGCTCATCGTTTCACGTTTGTCGAATGCGGCATGCATCATCAAAGCGGCGCTGATGAACAATGTTTTTTTCGGTGCGGCGGCGCGTCTGG
>JAUYQT010000454.1 GCA_030697085.1 Azonexus sp.
AGAAAACTCACCGTCTTCAGCTGCTAGCCTTGCCGAGCGCTCGGCTGAGGCGCAACGTGCCACCTGGGTTAGCGTAGCGGTTAATCTGGTGATGACGGTTGTCCAGCTCGTTGTTGGCTGGCTGGCGCATTCGCAGTCGCTGATCGCGCATGGTCTGCACTCGTTTTCTGATCTTTTGTCTGATTTTTTGGTGATCTATGCCAGTCGGCAAAGCGCCCATCCGGCCGATCAGGCGCATCCCTATGGCCATGCCCGGGTCGAGACCGCGGCAACGCTGATTCTCGGTGCCTCATTGACCCTGATTGGCGGCGGCATTCTTTGGGAGTCAGGGATGCGCCTGCAGCATAGCGAAGCGCTGCCGGTTATTCAGCTGTCAGCCTTGTGGGTGGCGATCGCGACGGTATTGGCCAAGGAGATGCTTTATCGCTACCTGATCCGCATTGGCGAACGCATGCGCTCGCAACTGATGATCGCCAACGCGCTGCACACGCGGGCCGATGCAGCATCGGCGCTGGTCGTCGTCGTCGGTATCGGCGGTGCGCTGATGGGCTGGCCGTTCCTCGATTTGCTCGCTGCCGCCCTGATGGGTTTCATGATTTTGCGCATGGGGGCCCAATTGTCATGGGGGGCCTTGAAGGAATTGATCGACACCGGCCTTGATCAGGCCCAGGTCGAATCAATCCAGCAAACCTTGTTGAACACGCCCGGTGTGCTGGGTCTGCATGAACTGCGGACACGGCGCATGGCGCACCAGGCGCTGGTTGATGCTCACGTTCAGGTAGCGGCGCGAATTAGCGTTTCCGAGGGCCATCGCATCGCCGAGTCAGCACGGGCCCGGGTGCTGCGGGAGCATCCCGAAGTGCTCGATGTGCTGGTTCATATTGATCCGGAAGATGATCTGGATATTGACCTGGCCGCCGTCCGGTTGCCTGGGCGCGAGGCTTTGCTGCAGGAACTCAAGCCCATGCTGGCCGGTTTGCCGCCGCCGGAGAAAGTGGTTTTGCACTATTTGAGCGGCCGGGTTGAAGTTGAGATTTTTCTGAATCAGACCTTTTTTGAGGATGGCGAGGCGCTGCGTCAGGCTGAAGCGCGACTGGCAGAAAGTCTGCGCGAGCATCCCTCGATCCGGCTTGTTTCACTAATCTGCTGCGTTGCACCGAGTTAGTGCGAATTGCTCGCCGATTGCGCCATTTTGGTGCGTCAATTCTTTGTTTTAACCGCGCATCGCCTTGTGGCAAAATGCGAATCCTATCCGCTGGCCTTTGGCATGGTTTCTGCTAAATTCCTCGCGTTGCGAAATTTTTTGATTCTCGCCGGATCAGCCGGCAACTTGTTTTCTTAGGAGACTGACGCTTATGGCAACCCCGCAAGACGTGATTAAGATGGTCAAGGAAAACGACGCCAAGTTCGTCGATTTCCGCTTTACCGATACCCGTGGCAAAGAACAGCACGTCACCGTGCCGGTCTCCGCTTTTGATGAAGACAAATTCGAAAATGGTCACGCTTTCGACGGTTCTTCCATCGCTGGCTGGAAGGGTATCCAGGCTTCCGACATGCAGCTGATGCCGGACCCGGCGACCGCCTATATCGACCCTTTCTTTGACGAAACCACCATCGTCATTACCTGCGACGTCGTCGATCCGGCTGATGGCCGTGGCTACGACCGCGACCCGCGCTCGATCGGCAAGCGCGCCGAAGCCTACCTGAAGTCCTCGGGCATTGGCGACACCGCCTACTTCGGTCCGGAACCTGAATTCTTCATTTTCGACTCCGTTGAATGGAACGTCGATATGTCCGGTTGCAGCCTGAAGATTTACTCTTCCGAAGCCGCCTGGACCTCTGGCGAAAAAACTGAAGGCGGCGGCGGCACGGGCCACCGTCCGACCGTCAAGGGCGGCTATTTCCCGGTTCCTCCGGTTGACAGCCTGCATGACATCCGTTCGGCCATGGTGCTGGCACTGGAATCCCTCGGCTGCCCGGTTGAAGTGCATCACCACGAAGTCGCTACGGCCGGTCAGTGCGAAATCGGTACTGTGTTCAACACGCTGGTGCGTCGCGCCGATCAGACCCAGATTCTGAAGTACGTGGTGCACAACGTCGCCCACCAATACGGCAAGACCGCCACTTTCATGCCGAAGCCGATCGTTGGCGACAACGGTTCCGG
>JAUYQT010000517.1 GCA_030697085.1 Azonexus sp.
CGTTGCTTTCAATATTTATCGTTGGCGTGGCTTGCTCGCCGCGCTACGCCACTTTGCCGGCAAGGTTCGGCGTTGGGGGAGGCGTTTAGTGAGTTCGATTCATTAAAACGAGGCCACGCCCAGATCTGATTTTTCATCGTACCTATTGTGGAAATCTAGCGGCAGGTCGGCGTCAGTCGTTCCAGATTGTCTTTGAGCCAGGGTGACTTAAACGAATACCCCTACGCCAAGGTGAGAGAACGAATCGCCTCTCGGCATCCCCATTTTGCGGTAATGCCATTCGGCATATTGAAAGCTAGAGTGTCATGCCGTTTTGAGAAATTGGCGCTGATAGCAATCACCCGCTTGCCCCGCTTTGCACGCCACTTCAGGTCAGAAAGTTATCCAATGAAATATGAGCCAAGGTTGCTCGCAGTGACCAATCGACGAGAAGTTATTTTGCAGAATGCAAAGTGCCGCCAGCTTTTAAAAAGGGCATGAAGCATCGTGATTTCCGCTAAGCCTAAAGTTTCCGTTTGCATTCCAACCTATCGCGGCGGGCCGACAATTGGCGCCAGCATCGAATCGGTACTTGCCCAAAGCCTGAGGGATTTTGAACTGCTGGTAATTGACGACTGCTCCCCGGACGATACGGCAGCTATCGTCGCCAGCTTTAGCGATAGCCGAATTCGTTACCTGCGCAACGAACATAACCTTGGCCCGGCGGGAAACTGGAATCGTTGCCTGAAAGAAGCCCGAGGCCAATATTTCAAGCTGCTGCCACATGACGACCTGCTGCATCCGCAGTGCTTGCAACGCCAGGTCGCTATTCTTGAGTCTGATCACAACGAAAATTTTGCACTCGTATTTTCTGCCCGCGAAGTGCTGGCTCCAGCGGGTAGGGTGTTGATGCGTCGAGGCTTTCCCGGTGGCGAAGAAGGTGTGATTAACGCTCGCGAAGTAATTTTGGCCTGCACGCGGCGCGGCACCAACCTGCTTGGTGAACCCGGTGCTGTCCTTTTCCGTCAATCACTGGCCGACAAAATCGGCCTCTTTGACGCCACCAACCCATACGTCATTGATCTTGATTACTGGTTTCGCCTGTTGGTGCACGGGGACGCCTATTACTGCGCGGATAACCTTGCCTCCTTTCGGGTCTCTCGACAATCGTGGAGCGTTGCCATTGGCAAAGCCCAAGACCGCGACTTTATCGAGTTCGTTAACCGAGCCGCCTGCTGGATAGAACCGCCGCTTTCAAACCTTGATTTGCTTGCCACGCAAATATCCGCCCGCCTGAACAAGTGGCTACGCCTAATTTTCTATTGGGCCTACCTACGATAAACCGTTCATTATTTTGAGACCGAAAGCGCGACAAACCATGCAACTGAATTACGAAACGCTGGAAAAACTTAAGGTGCCGGCGCCTGTTGATCGTCTCGACTACATCGCCGCTCGTTGCGCCAACAAACTTGTTCTTGATGTGGGGTGTTATGACGAAACAGCGCTCGTCAAGCGAGATACCGAGCACTGGTTACATGGCCGTATAGCCGCTGGTGCAAAATTTGTAGTCGGGGTTGATAACTCCAGCAAAATTCCGCTGGAAGGCCTGCGTACGGGTGAAAACTCAATGATTTATCGAGGCGATGGCGTGCATGTTAACGAAGCGCTCAGCCGCCACCATAACTACGAAATTATCGTTGCCGGTGAATTTATCGAGCATATCGAAAACCCCCTTGAATTTTTCCGTGAGATCAAAAACAGCTTTCCCGGATGCGAACTGCTGATATCCACCCCCAACGGCGTTGCCTTCGCCAACACGCTGCTCGGTTCCATCCGGCGCGAGGTTCAGCACCACGATCATCTGCATAATTTCACCTTCAAAATACTCAACACACTCTGCATGCGGGCAGGCTTTCAAGCTTGGGAAATTATTCCCTACCGCTTCTACGCTACGGAAATGATCCTGCGCTCCCGTGGCGCCCGGCGTCTTTTCGTCAGCCAGGTTCAAGGTGCAATCAGGCAGGTTGAACGTCTGTTTCCACTGCTCTCCTTTGGCTACATTGTTCGTATCAACGTGTAAATTCAGAAAGCACACATGGCATTTTTTGATCGGCTGACCCAAGGCGTGGCAGCCATCGCCAGCCAGTCACGCGCCGCCTTCAATCGCCACCAGATCGTTCGATATCTGATCGTCGGCACCGGTAATACAGCAGTTAGCTATAGCGCATACGCATTACTACTTTTAATCGGTTTTGAGTATCGCCTCGCCAGTCTGGTCGCC
>JAUYQT010000546.1 GCA_030697085.1 Azonexus sp.
CCAATGGCACCGCTGTCCTTGGTTTGGGCGCGATCGGGCCGCTCGCCGCCAAGCCGGTAATGGAAGGCAAAGGCGTTCTGTTCAAGAAATTCGCAAATATCGATGTCTTTGACCTTGAAATCGAAGAGCGTGACCCAGATCGGTTGATTGACATCATCGCTTCTCTGGAGCCGACTTTTGGTGGCATCAATCTGGAAGATATCAAAGCGCCTGAGTGTTTCTACATTGAGAAAAAACTGCGCGAGCGGATGAAAATCCCTGTTTTCCATGATGACCAGCATGGCACCGCCATTGTGGTTGGCGCTGCGGTGCTTAACGCGCTGCATCTGATTGGCAAGGATCTGTCACAGGTCAAGATCGTTACTTCTGGCGCTGGCGCTGCCGCGCTCGCCTGTCTCGATCTGCTGGTCATGCTTGGCGCACCGCCGGCCAATATTTGGGTTACCGACATCAAGGGCCTGGTTTACGAAGGTCGTGTCGAGGAAATGGACGAAATCAAGGCGCGTTACGTTAAAAAGACGGACGCTCGGACACTGGGCGAAGTCATTGAAGGGGCGGATGTCTTCCTCGGCCTTTCGGCCGGAGGTGTATTGAAACCTGAAATGGTGGCCAAGATGGCGGCTAACCCGCTGATTATGGCGCTGGCCAACCCGACGCCGGAAATTACGCCGGAGCTGGTCAGGAGCGTGCGTAGCGACGCGATTATTTGTACTGGCCGCTCGGATTATCCCAATCAGGTTAATAACGTACTCTGTTTCCCCTTTATCTTCCGCGGTGCGCTTGATGTTGGGGCAACAACGATTACTGAAGAAATGAAAATGGCCGCTGTCAGGGCGATTGCTGAGTTGGCCCGCGCCGAGCAGTCAGAAGTGGCGGCTCGTGCTTACGGCGAAAAGGTGGCCAACTTTGGCCCGGAATACTTGATTCCCAACCCTTTTGATCCCCGCCTGATCGTCAAGATAGCCCCGGCCGTAGCGCGTGCCGGTATGGATTCCGGTGTGGCAACGCGACCGATTACCGATTGGCCGGCTTATATTCAGGGACTTAACGAGTTTGTGTATCACTCGGGCATCATCATGAAGCCAGTCTTCTCCCAGGCGAAGGCAGCGCCCAAGCGCGTTGTTTTTGCCGAAGGTGAAGATGAGCGGGTTCTGCGGGCAGTTCAGGTCATTCGTGATGAAGGCATTGCCCGGCCGATCCTGATTGGGCGCAGTGAAGAAATCAAGCAGCGGATTCAGGCCGCCGGTCTGCGCATCCGCGAGGGCGATGACTTTGAAATCATCCATGCGGAAAACTGTGCGTTCTTTGATGAGCACTTTGAAGAGTTCTGGCAGACCTATCATCAATTGACCGAGCGTCGGGGGGTTTCACCCGATTACGCGCGCCGTGAAGTGCGCCGCCGGGCGACCTTGTATGGCTCGTTGATGGTGCGTCTGGGTTACGCCGATGGTTTGATCTGTGGCACTTTCGGTCGCCATGAAACGCATCGGGAATATGTGCAGAGCGTCATTGGCACACAACCGGGTCTGGATCGTTACTACGCGATGAACCTGCTGATGCTTCCAGGTCGCACCGTATTTATTGCTGATACCTATGTCAATTACGATCCGACAGCCGCGCAACTGGCTGACATGACTTTGCTGGCTGCTGAAGAGATCCGTAATTTCGGCATCCAGCCCAAGGTGGCCTTGCTCTCGCACTCGACGTTCGGCACGCAAGATACGCCGACCTCAATCAAGATGCGTCAGGTGTTGGCGATGCTGAACGAGCGGGAGCCTTCGCTGGAAGTTGACGGTGAAATGCACGGAGATGCTGCATTGGATGAGCAGATCCGTCTCGGCGCATTTCCCAACTCCAAGCTCAAAGGTCAGGCAAACTTGCTGGTCATGCCAACGCTTGATGCGGCAAATATTTCATTCAATCTGCTCAAAGTGGCGGCTGGTGACAATTTGACGGTAGGGCCGATTCTTCTGGGTGCGTCCAAGCCGGTAAATATTTTGACGCCGACGGCCACTGTGCGCCGGATTGTCAATATGACAGCGCTGACTGTGGTCGATGCTGTATAAATAACTGCTTTAAGTAGTTGTTGTATCTGTCTATTTTTATTCGATTTTCACTACCTCCTGCTAAACTGGGCTACAATTTCCCAGAGTTAGCAGGAGAGCGTGAATGAAACAAAAAATACAAATTGCCTTATTTGTCGGGGCGATGTTGAGTGGCGGTTTTAATGCCCCGCTCCAGGCCGCAACGGCCAAAAAAGTCGAGCAGCAAGCTGTCAAAAAGGCAGTAGCTTCGGCGGGCAAAAATTCTCAGGTGGCCAAAAAAACGTTGGCCAGTACAGCAAGCAAAAAAAGCCCGGTAAAATCAGCCAGTGGCAATGGGCGTAAGGCAGTACTCGCCGCCGCTGAAATACCGAAGAAGACGATGCGTCGGGTAAGTTTTTCCGATGTTGAACACGGTCGTCTGGCTTTGCACTCGGCTTCGGTTCTGGTCATCGACCAAAGTACGGGCCAAAC
Source organism: Azonexus sp. (assembly GCA_030697085.1). GTDB lineage: Bacteria > Pseudomonadota > Gammaproteobacteria > Burkholderiales > Rhodocyclaceae > Azonexus. The sequence goes on from JAUYQT010000546.1 coordinate 2,517, forward strand.
ACTGTTTGAAAAGCATTCGGATGCGGTGCTGCCAATCGCCTCGATCTCCAAGTTGATGACTGCGATGGTGGTGCTCGACGCCAAGCTGGATATGCAGGAGATCATCAGTATTGGCGAAGAGGAGATCGATACCCTCAAAGGGACGCGTTCGCGCATTCCCGTTGGTATGACCATGACGCGTGAAACAGCCATGTTGCTGGCGCTGATGTCTTCGGAAAATCGGGCGGCGCATGCGCTGGGCAGGCATTTCCCAGGTGGCATGTTGGCCTTTGTCAAGGCGATGAACAACAAGGCGCGGGCGCTGGGTATGCTGAACTCCAGTTTTGAGGAGCCGACCGGGCTTTCCAGCAATAACGTATCGACAGCCCATGATCTGGCACGAATGGTTGCAGCTGCGGCGCGTTATCCAGAAATTCGTGAGCTATCGACCACCGCATCGGCCAAAGTCGAATTGAAGGGACGCGTCAAGGATTTCAATAACACCAATGCCTTGGTGCGCAGCGATAGCTGGGAAATCGGCATTTCCAAGACCGGCTATATTTCGGAAGCGGGTCGCTGTCTTGTCATGCAGGCGCGCGTCGCTGACAAGCCGGTGGTCATTGTATTGCTTGATTCAAACGGCAAGATGACACGGGTGGGTGATGCTAACCGGATCAAGCGCTGGATGGAAACCGACAGTATGGCCAGCGAACGTAGGCCAGTTTGATCACTGGATTGCTCAATATAGGCCGCTTCTGCGGCCTTTATTTTTTCAGGTTGATTTAGCCAAGGGCGTGCGAAACATCATCTGCTGTTTGCTTGAGTAACGTCACCCAGTTTGTGTCGTGACGGTCTGCCGGGGCAGACACGGAAAGGGCCGCAACGACATTGCCTTCATCGTCGTGGATGGGCGCAGCGACACATTTGAGGCCCAATTCGGCTTCTTCGTCGTCGTAGGCGATACCGTGCCGACGTACTTTTTCAATCTCTTTTTCCAATCCTGCCAACGTGGTTAGCGAGTGTGGGGTTTTCCCCGGCAGGCCGGTACGTTTAGCGTAATCGCGGATTTTCTGCGGGCCATCGGCGGCGAGAAAGAGCTTGCCTAGCGAGGTCAGGTGGAGTGGGGCGCGACCGCCGACGAGATAGACCACGCGGACTAGTGCGCGTCCTGATGAGGTGCGTTCGAGATAAACAATTTCGTCGTCGTGGCGAGCGCCGAGGTTGATCGCTTCACCGATCTTTTCGTGGAGTTCCTGCATGAAGGGAAGGGCCACTTCGCGCAGGTTGATTCGTGATTTAACGATGGCGCCGAGTTCAAGCAGGCGGATGCCGAGGCGGTAGTTGCCGGCATCTTGACGTTCGACAAAGCGGGCGTGAGTCATCGCAGCGAGAATGCGGTGCGCCGTTGAAGGGTGTAGTTCGGCGGTGGCGGCGAGTTGTTTCAGGCTGGCTGGTTCGGCTGAGTTAGCCAGGGCGTCAAGCAGGGACATCATGCGCTCGATTACCTGAATTGAACCTGGGATTTTGGCAGCCCCGCTGGCGCTACCGTTGGCAGCTTCGGTCAACTGGATTCCTTTATTGGTGCGGTTTGAGTAGCATTGGCTACTTCATTTTTTGTGCGATGCAATATTAGCATGCGCTGAGTGCCCTACGTTACCTGTCTGCTTGACCCGATGCCCTGCGGGGCGCGACTTTGCACCGTTGAGCCAGACGATTTTTCATCAAATTTTCGCCGCTAGAAAGAGAGCTTGACTATGGATTTTTCGCCAGAAGGCAGCAAAGCTATTCCGCTATGGATTAATGGGCACGCCTTTCTTACTGTTTGTGATGCCTTTCACGATGTGATCAATCCTGCCACGGGCGAGCCGGTGCACCGGGTGCCTCTGTGTGGCGCTGGCGAAGCCGCTGAGGCGGTTGCTTCGGCGCGTCAGGCGCAGCCGGCCTGGGCCGAAATGGGCATGCAGGCACGTCGGGTTTGCCTGGCTAATCTGGCGGAGGCGCTGGCTGGTTACTCGGGCCATTTTGCCAAGTTGTTGAGCGCTGAAACCGGCTTTGATCAGGCGCGGGCGAGTCGCGAAGTAGAGGCTGCCATCGCCGCCCTGAATGCTGCGGCGGTGGGTGAAACCGGAGTGCTTGCGCTGGTGATCGATGCCTCGCGGCCGCTTGC
>JAUYQT010000547.1 GCA_030697085.1 Azonexus sp.
CCTTGGCGTCGATATCGACGAAGCCGCGCTAGCCAATGCTCAAATGATTTTGAGCAAGAATTCGCAGTTGACCGCAGCGGTCGAATTACGCCATCAAACGGTCTGGGACAACGTCTTCACCGGCTTGCTGCGCTCGGGGGAAACTTTCGACGCCAGCATTTGCAATCCGCCTTTCCACAATTCGCCCGATGAAGTGCTCGCCGTCAGCCAGCGCAAATGGAACAATCTCAACAAACCCGGCGCCAAGCGCGGTGCCGCGCAGCCGCGCCTCAACTTTGGCGGTGGCGGCACCGAGCTTTGGTGCAACGGCGGCGAGCGCGCCTTTGTAAAACGAATGATTGAACAAAGTGCCGCCATCCCCAAGCGGGTGATGTGGTTCACCAGCCTGGTTTCGAAGGCCGAAAATCTCGAGCACATTGAACTGGCGCTGAAAAAAGTACACGTCGCCGACTCACGCATCATCGCCATGGGGCAAGGCCAAAAGCAAAGCCGCTTGGTCGCCTGGACCTTTACCGGAAACGGTGAGCGGGAAAAATGGCGCAAGCTGCGCTGGTCATTGGCCAGCAGCGAACCGACTGAAACGCCCTCGGCATTTGTCGACCCCGTATAATCGCGGGTTGCCATTTGACTGAACCCACCGTGTCCGACCGCCTCGCCGTTCTACCCCAATATCTCCTGCCCAAACAGGCCCTGACTATCCTCGCCGGTAAACTGGCGAGCGCGGAGGCAGGCAGCCTGACCACCCAGGTCATTCGCTGGTTTGTCGGCCGCTATGGCGTCGACATGAATGAGGCGGCTAACCCGGATATCGCCAGCTACAAGAGTTTCAACGAATTTTTCACGCGGCCACTGAAGGCGGAAGCGCGGCCGCTGGCCGAGGCCGACTTTCTCTGCCCGGTCGATGGCGCGATCAGCCAGTTTGGCCCGATCGAGCGCGACCAGATCTTCCAGGCCAAGGGCCATAGCTACTCAACGACCGCACTGGTTGGTGGCGACCGTGATCTGGCGACGCAATTTCAGGATGGCGAGTTCGCCACGCTCTACCTCAGTCCGCGCGACTACCATCGCATCCACATGCCCTGTGATGGCCGACTGACCCGGATGATCTATGTACCGGGTGAGCTTTTCTCAGTCAATCCGACCACGGCCCGTGGCGTACCCGGTTTATTCGCCCGCAACGAACGCGTGGTTTGCGTTTTTGAATCCGAATGCGGCCCCTTCGTGCTCACCCTGGTCGGTGCCACCATCGTCGGCAGCATGGCCACCGTCTGGCATGGCACTGTGAACCCGCCACGCCCCGGCGTTGTTCGTGAATGGCGCTATGACACCGAGGGTGGCGGCGCTACGGTCAACCTGAAAAAAGGCCAGGAAATGGGCCGCTTCCTGCTTGGCTCCACCGTCGTCATGCTCTTCCCAAAAAACACGCTAAGCTTCAATTCGGACTGGGCGCCGACTCACGCCCTGCGCATGGGTGAAGTGATGGGCAACAAGCCACGTTAAAACCGCCGGCGCTTACTGAAAAGCGCCGGGCGATAAGTGGCTAGTCACCCGCACTGGCTTACTACCCGCTGGGTAAACAAACTCAGCATTGGGCATCAGCTCAACAGCACCAACACTTCCCGGCGGGCGAACCGAACCACGCAGCGGCGACAGGTTCGTCAAGCGTAAGGGCAAACCGCCATATTCGATCATCTCACCACGCAACGCCGAACGGTTTCCCTCAAAGCGACCTTGCGCCGGCTGAAAAAAATCGCCCTGACCCACCGTGAGATTATTCAGCGCCCAAACTTCAAGACCCGCCGGAAACGCCTCGCGCCAGAAGCGGAGAAAACTGCCGTCATGTTTGTCGTTGAGCAGGGTGTTATGCGCCAGATACAAGCCGTTCTCGGGCCAGCGTGCCCCTTCAGCGCCATAGGAAACGATGGTCGGATTATCCGTCCCGGCACTCTGGCCGATTACATTGCCAATTACATAAGCAATACCACCGTTGGGAAACTCCAACTCATAAGAAGCCTGCCCTCCGGCACCATCAACCAGCAGGTTATAGAGCAGATGATTTTCCCGCGCCCGTGACTTCACCAGATGACCCAGATAGCCGTTCTGAAAACGGCTACCGCGCAGCACGAATTGACCAATCGCCCCGACATAGAGCAGATGATGTAGCTGTCCGGCATGGCGCGGTGCCTCGCCAAACTCGCTATCGATCACCGCCAGCGTCAGGTCACTGTTATTTGCCGTCAGAATACCCATCTCGTTATCCGCAAAACGACAGGCTTGAATCGTCAGATGCCCCTTCTCGAAACGAATGCCGGCACCATTACCAGCGGCAACCCGAGCACCGCGAAACTCGATATTTTCAATCCGCATATTCCCGCCCCGGATCACCCAGATCGCCTTACCCTCGGCACTCTGACCGTCAGCCAACATCACCGGGCGCTCGCCAACACCACGAATCAGTAAGTTATTTTGGGTCCAAATTGCGGGTTGACCGCGGTAAATGCCTGGGCGAACGTCTATGACTTCACCATCCTTGGCCAAACTCGCCGCTTGGCTCAACGTGGATATTTTTTCGCCGACCCCAACCCGCATTGTTGCCTTGGGCAGCATTTCAGCGCCCTGTTGCCTCTCCGCCTGTTCAACCTTGGGTAAAACCGTTAGCTTGCCATCTGCACCACGGCGGATTTCGCCCAGGTAATCTGCCGCCTGCGGCAGATTTTCCGGCGACTGAGCAAACACATCGCCCAGCCACAGATGCGCCATGCTGGCGAGTAGCAGGAGGCAAACATTACGACGAACAGAGATCAGGAACACAAGATTTTCCTTTCAAACAGCAAGCAATTCGCACCAGCCCGAAAGACATATTTACCTGATTTCAAATAGGAAACGCCACGAAAATACGTGGCGTTTCATTAGCACGGGATGAAAAATCCCGACGAAAAATTAAACCGCCTTGCGACGCGTTGCCCCTAGCCCGAGCAAGGCCAAGCCCAACAAGGCCACCGTACCTGGTTCAGGTACATCGAAAGTGACCGACGAAATCTGCAAACTGGCCTGGAATATATTATTTTGACCTTCGTCTGTGACCAAACCAATACAACCACGCTGCGTCGTATTGCCAAATACCGCATCACAGGCAGCATCACTCAATACATTAATACCCTGGAGGAATATTTTTGCGTTGTACCACTCACCTGTCGGTGTAAAAAGAAAGTTCTGATTGAAACTCAAATCGGCGAGATTAAAACCTGCCCCCACGGCATCGACAACAAAAATATCTTTACAGACCGGGCCGCCAGGTACGGCACAAGGTGCTTCGTTAGGCGTTTCCAAAAAATTGATGTTGAAATTCAGTTGCGTCAACGTGAAATAAGTAGCAGTACCTGCCGCACGGAGTTGCAACTGATCCAGAAGAATCGCTGTACTCAACGACGTGCCGACAATCGGGTTGTTCGAGTGAATTAGCTGAACCGTCGGCAGTGGCGCAGCATTGGTGGTCAAATTTCCGGCAAATCGCCCTGGTGAGGGAAGTGTCGCACCAACCCCCAACGAACTCTGTATTGCATCGTTAGATGGCCAGACCAGCCGAGTGGGGAGTCCAAGCGCTACATTGTTTGAATTGCCCGTTACCGCCGTCGCCCCTGCGGGCGAAAAAGCACTGAATCCATTGTCAAGGATGTAATCCCAATTGTTAATAGAGAACGCAGAGGCAGGCCCAGCCCCTGTTAATGCTAGCGCACCCAAAAGGGCGGCTGTCACCCCTTTGATTTTCAGCCCAAGTAATTTTTCCATCACTCCTCCTACTAAAACAAGTTAAGTAGTACCGCATGAAAGATTGAGCAAAAACAATACCAAGCGCATAAACCAATGAATTAAAAAGAAAAAATCCATACCAGCGCGCTAGCCGTCATTCAATTAGACAAAATATGTAAGGTTTCCGGCGATTCTGCTCAAAAAGGTGTAACAACCCGGCGTTTCCTCATATTGAAAAATATGAAAAACCACTTGCCACTCTTGATTCAAGGGGTTAGAAAAGTGCCAAACTCCTTCTGCTGCAATAACCTCATACGCTTCCACAAAAAATTATTGCGCCATAAAAAAAGCCCCTGCCGGAAATCCGGCAGGGGCTTTTTTGTAACTCTGGTGAAACTTTTTACATCTCGACCGTTGCCGCCTGTTCCACAAACGCCGGAATCTGGTCGAAGTTCATGTAGCGATAGACTTCAGCCGCCTTGGCGTTCACCAGCTTGATCTGCTCCATGTATTCCGCCACCGTCACGATGCGGCCGGCCAGCGCGCACATGGCGGCCAATTCGGCGGAACCGAGATACACCTGGGTATCGATACCCAGGCGGTTCGGGAAATTGCGGGTCGAGGTGGAGATCGCCGTGGAACCCTTGCGGATTTGTGCCTGGTTACCCATACACAACGAGCAACCTGGCATTTCCATGCGCGCACCGGATTTACCGAGGACGCCGTAGTAGCCTTCTTCGGTCAAAATCAGCGCATCCATCTTGGTCGGCGGCGCGATCCACAGGCGGGTCGGGATGTCGGACTTGCCTTCGAGGACCTTGGCGGCGGCACGGAAGTGGCCGATGTTGGTCATGCAGGAACCGATGAAGACTTCGTCGATCTTGGCGCCGGCAACTTCGGACAGAACCTTCACATCATCCGGGTCGTTCGGGCAAGCCTGGATCGGCTCGGTGACTTCGGCCAGATCGATTTCGATGACGGCAGCGTATTGGGCATTGTCATCCGGCTGCAGCAACACGCCGTTTTCGATCCAGTCCTGCATGGCGGTGA
>JAUYQT010000548.1 GCA_030697085.1 Azonexus sp.
TGCGCCACTTTCAGGAGCCAGGGCACGTTCAGGTCGGGCGGAAAAAAGCTGCCGAGAAATTGGCTAATCGAACTCGCCGCTTCAACTGAGAAAAGGGCGCCAAAGCCGATATCCAGTAGCCAGAAACTGGCGCTGACGGCACTGAGAAAAATCGCGAGCAGACCCAGACTCAAAGGGCCGAAAGGTATGGCACGGGCGGCTGGGGGTTTGTCGAGGCCGCGGCGCAGCGTGTCGGAAATGAAATCGGCGACGAAAACGAGCAGCAGAAAGGTGATCAGGATGCTCGCTGCTTCGCCGCCATTGAGCATTTTCATCGCTTGATCCATCAGCTGGCCGAGGCCGCCAGCGCCGACGAAACCCATGACCACCGAAGCGCGGATAGCGCATTCCCAGCGATAGACGGTGTAGGAGGCAAGCTCTTTGCTGACTTGCGGAATGATCCCGTAGAGGATGGCCATCGGCCGACTGGCACCGCTCAGACGCAGGGCGCGGGTGGGTGCGGCGTCGACGGATTCGAGAATTTCGGCATAGACCTTGGCCAGCATGCCGCCATAAGTCAGGCCGAGGGCGAGCACCCCGGCGGCGGGGCCGAGGCCGAAAACGCGGACGAAAACCAGCGCCCAGACCAGTTCCGGCACGCCGCGCAGAATGGTTAGCAGGCTGCGCGTGAATGGGTTGAGGCTGGGTCTTTCGCGCCCGGCGGCGCTGGCCAGATAGGCCAGCGGCACGGCGAGTAATCCGGCCAACGTCATGCCGGCGGTGGCGATAGCCAGGGTTTCAATGGTCGCCTGGCCGAGATAGCCGAGAAATTCGCTGCTCCGTTCCGGCGGCAAAAAAGCGGCGAGGAAGTGGCCGATGACCTGCAGATTGTTGGGGTCGAAAAGCGCCCCGGGTTTGACTTCGGCGGCTTGAAAGAGCGGCCAGGCAATGCATAGCGCGAGTAATGCGGCGTAAAAGCGCCACCGCGCTGCCGGATCGCGTTCGGCCGGATTCAGGCGCATGCGGTGCGCGGAGTTGGTTGGCTGAGGGGGCTGGGAGGAACTTGTTGTTCGCTCGAATGGGTGGGCAGCGTTTGCCCTTCGCTGGCGTAAAGTGCATGCAGCTTGGCTTCGCTGACCGCGGCGGCGGGCAGGTCAAAGGCGATGCGCCCACCTTTGATGCCGACAATACGGGGGAAGCAGTTGAGCGCCAGATCAACCGCGTGCAGGCTGGCGACCAGCGTGGCGCGACGGCTGGCCGCATCATCGACCAAGCGCTGAATGCTGCTCAGGGCCAAGGTCGGATCGAGGGCAGAGACCGGCTCATCGGCCAGAATTAATTCGGCTTGCTGATACAAAACGCGGGCGATGCCGACGCGCTGCAGTTGGCCGCCCGAGAGCTGGTCACAGCGTTGAAAAATCTTGTCGGCCAGATCAAAACGGCTGAGTGCGGCACGGGCGCCGGCAATGTCGAGCGGATAAAACAGTGAGGCGAGCGATTTCCAGGCTGGCCATTGACCGAGTCGGCCCGCCAGCACCGCGGTGATGACGCGTTGCCGGCCGGGAAGCGGCGGCGCTTGATGTACGGTGCCGATGCGGGCGCGCAACTTGCGCAATGCTACGGTCGACCGTGTTTTAAGGGCAAAATCAAGCACGCTAATCTGCCCGGCAGTTGGCGCCAGGGCCGTGCCGAGTAGCGAAATCAATGAGGTTTTGCCCGCGCCGGATGGGCCGATCAAAGCGATTTGCTCGCCTCTTTCAGCCCGCAGGGTAATCTCGTCGAGCGCGACAAAACCGTTGGCGTGGGTCAGACCCACGCCATTTAAAACAAAACTCACTTGATCAAACCGGCCGCGTGCGCTGCCTTTTCAATCCCGTCGTAGTTTTCTTTTTTGGTCGGAATGAAGCGGGCGGCGCGTTGCAGGCCGAGGATTTCCTTGTGTTCCGGATTGGCCGGGTCGAGCTTGAGGAAGGCATCGGTCAGCTTTTTGATCAACGCCGGGTCGAGGTCGCCGCGTACCGTCCAGTTGTAATCGAAGTAGGGTGGTGTCGTAGCGAAGACGTGCACCTTGTTGGTATCGACTTTCTTCTGTTCAACCAGTTTTTCCCAGACGGAGGCATTCAGCACGCCGGCGTCGGCTTTGCCGGCGGCGACGAAAGCGACCGTCGCATCATGCGCGCCGGAAAACGCCACGCGCTTGAAGTCGGTTTCCGGATTGAGACCGGCCTGGAGCATGAAGAAGCGTGGCATCAGGCTGCCGGACGTCGATGATGGCGAACCGAACGCAAAGGTTTTGCCTTTGAGGTCGGCAAGGGTTTTGATCGTCGGGTCGGCGGTGATGAATTGGGAGGTGAATTTGGCATCTTCCTCGCGCTGGGCGATTGGAATAGCCGTGCCGTTGGTGCGGATTTTGGCTTGCACGAAAGTGAAGCCACCAAGCCAGGCAAGGTCGATTTTTTTCGTCGCCAACGATTCAACAACGGCGGCGTAATCGGAAACGGGTGTGAAAACCACTTTCATGCCGGTCTGCGCTTCGAGGTATTTGCCGAGTGGGGCGAATTTGCGTTGCAGTTCGGTCGGCGCTTCATCGGGAATGGCCGAAACGCGCAAAATTTCATCAGCGGCAAAAGCCGGGGTGGTCGCAAGCAGGGAGGCAAAGGCGCAGGCAAGCGCGCCCTTCAGCGCCCAGCGGCGCGTCGTGGAAGAGATCATGTTTAACTCCGGTTTTCAAATCAACCACCACCGTGCGGATGTCACGGCAGTTTACAAAGCGCTGGTGCGCTGGAAAAAGTGCGGTACTCAGACCACAGCCGGCATTATAACGGCGCCGGATGATAAGATTTTTGCCATGACTGAACTCGAAAATCTGGCCCAAGAATTGGGCAACGCACTTTTAGCCCGTGGTGAGCTGTTGACCGCAGCCGAATCCTGTACCGGCGGTTGGCTGGCGCAGACTGCAACCGCTATCGCCGGCAGTTCCAATTGGTTCGAGCGCGGCTTTGTCACTTACTCAAATGCGGCCAAGGTGGAAATGCTCGGCGTGTCGGAGGCGACGCTTGCGCGACATGGCGCTGTTTCCGAAGCCACCGCCCGCGCGATGGCGCAAGGTGCACTGGCGCATAGTCGGGCCCAGTGGTCGGTTGCCATTACGGGTATCGCCGGCCCGGGGGGGGGGGGCGGCCGGCAAACCGGTGGGCACCGTCTGCTTTGCCTGGGCGTCGAAAGAAGGCGGTTGCGAAGCAGAAATACGTTGCTTCGATGGCGATCGCGCGACAGTGCGCGAGCAGGCGGTGCGACATGCCTTGCAGGGCTTACTGGCCCGACTTGATGATCAAACCTTGCTCGCCTGAACCGTGACGCTGCAGCTGAGATACAAAATGACTTAACCCGGCGTGAGGCCAGTCCTGGGGCCAGCCGTTGTTTTTACGGCCGGTCCTCAAGCTTCCGGGAAAGTCTCATCCGGCGCCCTCTGGCCAGGCATTTCGACTATTCCAGCGATTGCGCCCGTTGTTCATTCAGTAACGCACCCAGATGGCGGTCTGTTTTCAGAATGTGTTCGTAAAGCCAGTTGCTGAGAAAATCAACCAGTTCGCCTGGCGCGTCCTCGCTTGCGGCCTCTGCCCGGGCTCTGATAGCGGTCATTTGCTCGATAAAGGTCTGGTGTTGCCGTAAATGTTCGCTGCTCAGTTGGGCGTTGAGTGGGCTGCTTTTCGGCAAGCCAGCCATCAAGGCTTCTTCTGTCCCAAAGTGGAAGTGCAGGTAGCTGTCGAGTCGCTGAAATATTGGGTTCAATAAAGCCGGCTGATCTCTGGCGAGATGAGCATCGCTTAATTCGTTGATCATCCCGATCAACTCTTCGTGTTGTAAATCAATGGTCCGAACGCCGGTTTCCAGTTCGTTGCTCCAGACGATGCGCATCTGACGTTCCTCAAAGAATTAATTTTTCCGTAGTGTATATTGCGCCTCGAAACTTAAAAAGTAACAAAAGCATAAAAATCCATAACTGTGATAGGGCTATTACCCGAGATGTACAACCAGCCGCCTGTTGAGACAAAGTCTCTGAAACCGATTCAACGCCATGCGGCATGGCTGCTAGTTGCTTTTTTTCTGGCTCTTTCCGTTTTTTCCATGCGTAATCTGCTCGAACAATTCGACAGTTTGCGCAGTGCCACGATTGAACGTCAATGGGCGGGGGCGAGCAGTGGGCTGGGCTTGCTGATTCATGAACTGCAGCGGGAGCGTGGTTTATCGAGTGGTTATATCGCCTCGGCCGGCAAAAACTTTGCCGGGTCGCTCGGTATTCAGAAAATGGAGACCGATGCTTCGTTGCTGGCTCTGGATGCCAAAATTCAGACGCCGGCCGTTAATCTCAGCATCCAGCAAGATCTTGAGAATACATTTGAGCAACTTCCCGACATGCGTCAGCGGGTGCAGGAACTTGAAATTTCACGCGAATATACGGTTGACCGCTACAGCGACCTCATTGATCGCCTTTTCAATTTGCAGTTGAGCGCATTTGGCAATGCCAGCGGGTCGGCGATATTTCGTCAACAGATTGCCTTTGCCGCCTTTTCGCAAGCCAAGGAAAACGCCGGTCAGGAGCGTGCCTTGCTCTTGGCCATGCTTTCCGACCGCAACTTCAGCGCCGGTCGAATGGTCAGTTTTAACAAGATCAAAGCGGGCGAAGAGGCACGTCTGGCCAATTTTCTTCGTCTGGCGGAGCCGGAACTGCAGGCTCATTACCAGGCGCTTCTTGAACAATCCTACGTGAAAGATGCCGAGCGCATTCGGCAAAAAGTAGTGGCTGCGGGCCTGCGTGAGGCGATCTATGGTGCCCGCCTGCCGAATGATCTGGCCTCGCCCGTCTTGCCCCGGCCCGAAGAATGGTTTGCCTTGTCGAGCGCCAAGATCGATGCGATGAAGGCGCTTGAGGATGTCCTGAGTCAATCGGTCAACGTCAGTGTGCAGCAGATGGAGCGCCGGGCGCGTGAAGAATTTTTGATCAGCGGCTTGTTGGTCCTGTTTTCATTTGCGCTGGCCGTCATCCTGATTCGCCAGATTCAGCGCAGCCAGCGGGTGACGCAACATCAACTCAGTCTGGCCGAAGCGGTGTTCTGCAATAGTGTCGAATCGATTTTGGTGACCGATGCCGCAGGCCACATCATCGAGGTCAATCCGGCGTTTTCACGCATTACCGGTTACGAGCGTGACGAGGTGCTGGGTCTTCACCCGAGCCTGCTTAAATCCGGTCGGCACGGAAGCGCTTTTTATGCCGAAATCTGGCGGGAAATCAAGGCTCGGGGTGCCTGGAAAGGCGAAGTCTGGAACCGTCGTAAAAATGGCGAAATTTATCCGGCGCTGCTATCGATTGCTGCGGTCAACGATGAAAAAGGGCAAATTTCCAACTATACGGGGATGATTTTTGACCTCAGCCAGCACAAAAGTATCGAAGATTTGCTTAATCAGTTACGTACATTTGACGGATTGACCGGCCTGCCTAACCGCGAATCCTGGCTTTCGGCACTGGATCAAGCGGTCGTCACCGGGCAGCGTAATAGCAGCGCTTTTTCAATATTGGAAGTTGATCTTGATCGCTTCAAGATGATCAATGAATCGCTCGGCCACGCCATCGGTGACAAGGTTCTGGTTGAGGCCGCCGAGCGTATCAAGGGCGCTTTACGCAAGCACGATATCGTCGCCCGTCCCGGTGCGAACCGCTTTTCGGTACTGCTCTACGAAATCCGTAATCCCCAGGATATCGCCAGCATCTGTGAAAAGCTGCTCAGTGCTTTTTCCCATTCGTTTGATCTTGATGGCGTCGGTGCTCACATCACCGCCAGTATTGGCGTCGCCATCTACCCGAGCGATGGCAGCAACGCCGAAAGCCTGATGATGGCGGCTGAATCAGCGCTCTACAGCGCCAAGGCCGATGGCCGTAATTTGTACAAATACT
>JAUYQT010000565.1 GCA_030697085.1 Azonexus sp.
AGGTCGTAGGTTCAAGTCCTACCCCCGCAACCAAAGATAATTAATGGGTTAGCTCACGAGGCTAGCCTTTTTTTTTGCCGTAAATTTGGCGTAAATCGTTTTTGGCGCCCCAGCCAACACGCAACGGTGATGGGCGCCAAAGCCTTGCATCATGCGACGACCCAAGCCAGGGTGGCAACATTTGGACGCTGATCAACCCGGAAATCTGGAAATTTTTGCACGCCGTTTTACAATTTCGAGCGCGACAAACTGATGCCGGCTTGCCGTTTTCCTGCCATTGGTGAGCACAACAGTGAGCACCTGCGGGTGCTCGGTGAACTGGACCATTTTGCTCGCAGCGTAGCGGCCGGCCGGCTGGGGATGGCACGCGATTACGCCAGGAACCTGGCGACGTGGTTTACCACCCATCTCGCGACGATGGACTCGGTGTTGGCGGGGTGCTGAAAAAAGTCTGAAGGCGAACAACGGCGTGTTGTGACGGTCTATCAAGCTGACGAAAGGTCGCCATCGGCGACTTTTTCGCCACCGCCCGTTGTTGAACCTGCCATTTGGAAAGCTACCCGATCGTGCCGGATACCTCACAAGACGTTGTACGCGCCTACCACGCACGGACCAAGCATCGCTTTGATGCCTACGCCGAAGGCCCCGGCCAGCTTGACTGGGACGCCCAGCCGGCGGCCTTTCGTCACTATCCTGGTGCGCCAATACTCGCTTTGCCGCTCGCTGCCGAGCGCTATGAACGTTGTTACGGTCAACTGCCAAAACCGCCCGAAAATTCAGTAACGCCCGACCTGAGCAGCCTGGGCGCGCTGCTCGAACTCGCCTTTGGGCTTTCCGCCTGGAAAAGCTGGGGGCCGAACCGCTGGGCACTGCGCTGCAACCCCTCTTCCGGCAACCTGCACCCGGTTGAAGCTTATGTCCTGGCCGGCAATTTTCCCGGTCTAGTTGATGGTCTACATCATTACGATCCGGAAAATCATGCCCTCGAAGGGCGCGCCTTTGCTACGTCAAGAGGTGAAGCGCCCTGGCTCGCCATTGGCCTATCCAGCATCATGTGGCGCGAAGCCTGGAAGTACGGCGAACGGGCCTTTCGTTATTGCCAGCTTGATGTCGGCCACGCGGTGGCCTGCCTTACCTACGCCGCGGCATTGCTCGGCTGGGAAGTGGTGCCGTTGACCATTGACGGCAAACAGCTGGCGCATTGTCTGGGGCTGGATAGAGCCGACGACTTTCCGCCGGTACGCGACAACTTCACCGAATGCGAAGAACCGGAAATCTTGCTCGCCTTGCGTCGCCCGGGGCTGAACGCGCCCCCGGCGGCTGACCTGCTGGCCAACTGGCTGAATACCGCCCACTGGCATGGCAAGCCGAGCCGCATTGATCCCGCTCCGGGCTACCGTTGGCCGGCGATTGACCAAGTCGCTGCGGCCAGCCGCGCCGTTGCCGGCGTAGTGCCAACGCTATCTTTTGCGCTGTTGCCGCCGCTTGCAGCGCACCCCACGCAGGCCGGCGCCGCCCAAATTATTCGCCAGCGCCGCAGCGCCCAACGCTTCGACCCCGAGCCGACCCTGGCCAAAACAGCCTTTTACCGTCTGCTTGATGCATTGCTGCCCCGGCCGCAACTGCCCTGGCTGGCGCAGCAGGCGCCCAGCCGCATCCATTTGCTGCTCTTCGTCCTGCGCGTCGAGGGCTTGGCCAGCGGCCTTTATCTGCTGCCGCGCACGCCCGGCGCGGCGCAGGATCTTGCGAACGCCATGGCGCCGGCCGACCAGCGCTTCACCGCACGCCGTGCCGTCGCGGCATTCGACAGTGAATGCCCAGCGCATCTCGGCCTGCTTCAGTTGGCCGAAATGGCCTTGCCAGCACTGCAACGACTGGCTCGCTCGCTTTCCTGTCACCAGGACATCGCAGCGACCAGCGCTTTTTCACTCGCCATGCTTGGCGAATTTGAAACGGCGATCACTCAAGGCGAACTCGACGCCCACGGCTACCGGGATCTATTGCGCGAAGCCGGTCTGATCGGGCAGGTGCTGTATCTGGAGGCAGAAGCCGCCGGGGTGCGCGGCACCGGCATCGGCTGCTTTTTCGATGACCCGGTGCATCAATTGCTCGGTCTCAATAGTCAGCGTTACCAGAGCGTCTATCACTTCACCGTCGGCACGCCGATCAACGATCAACGCATCGAAACCGGGCCGCCTTATCCCCAACGCCGACTTTAGCCTCCCCCCCACCATTCGGTGCCCAGAAGCCCGCACGAGTGGCGCGGATACCACCTAAGTAATACCGCACGCTATACTTGAAACATGTCCAAAGCCGGTCGTGCCAACCACCTATCCCGCTACTCTATCGAATGGCTGTTGCTCGGTGGCGCCTTGCTGCTGGTGGCGTTGATCGTCGGCCACTTCTTCTCCGAGATGCACAAGGATATCGAGAAGCGCGAACGTGATCGTCTCGCGGCACAGGCGCGGGTGATCCACGACGCGCTGGAGCGACAGATCGATACCATCAACCGCACGCTTATCGGCATTCGCGACGAACTGCCGCGCTGGCGCACCGAAGCGGATGGCATGGCGCTGGCCAAGCGCCGGCTCAAGGCATTCGTCGATGCCATGCCGGCGGTACGCACGCTGCTGATCATCGACGCCGAGGGCAATGCGACTGCCGCCAACCACGACGCGGTGATTGGCAAGAACTTCCGCGAGCGCGATTATTTTCAGGCGGTCGCGCGCAACCCGGATATCGACACGCTCTATCTCGGCCCGCCCTTCAAAACATCCCTCGGCGTTTTCGGCATGAACATGGTACGCATGGTGCGCGGCGCGAACGGCGAATTTGCCGGCATTGTCAGCGCCACGTTCGACCCGGCCGAACTGACGCACATGCTCGAATCGGTGCGCTATACGCCGGACATTTCCGCCGCGCTGGCGCATGGTGATGGCAAGTTGTTCCTGAGCGCCCCGTTACGCGAGGAATTGCTGGGCGCCGATCTGGCCACGCCCGGTTCGCTGTTCTCGCGCCATCGTGACGGCGGACAACCGACCAGCGTCATGACCGATACAGTGATGCTCACCGGCGAGCGGCGCATGATGGCGCAACACACCGTGCAGCCACCCGCGCTGAAGATGGACAAGCCCATCGTCGTCGAAATCGGTCGCGATCTCGGCGCGATATATGCCCAATGGCGCGAAGAGGCGGCCCTGATCGGCGGTATCTACGCACTGCTCGTCGCGATTACCGTGCCCGGCCTTTACCTGACCCAGCGCCGCCGCCAGCAGGCTGACGCGGAGACCGAGGCCGCGCACGCGGCGCTGGAACAGAGCGAACACTTCATGCGCTCGCTGATTGACGTCATTCCCGGCATGGTCGGCTACTGGAATGCCGAGTTGCGCTGCGGCTTCGCCAACATCGCCTACCGGGAATGGTTCGGCAAGACGACGGAACAGATGCGCGGCATCCGCATCCAGGACCTCATGGGCGAAACCCTGTTCAAGAAGAACGAATCCTTCATACGGGCGGCGCTAGCCGGCGAGCGCCAGCATTTCGAGCGCACCCTGACCAAGGCAGACGGCAGCACTGGCTACACTTGGGCTCACTACATTCCCGACGCGGTCAACGGCCAGGTGCGCGGCTTCTTCGTGCTGGTGTCGGACATCACGGAACTCAAGCTCGCGCAACTGCAACTGGAGGCCACCAACGCCGCGCTTGAAACGCGCACTGTGGAAGCCGAAGCAGCCAGCCGCGCCAAGGGTGAATTCGTCGCCAACATGAGCCACGAAATTCGCACGCCGATGAACGCCGTGCTCGGCTTGCTGCAACTGCTGGAACTCACCAAGCTGGACGCGCGCCAGCACGACTATGTCCAGAAAGCCGAGGGGGCGGCCCGGTCGCTACTGGGCATCCTCAACGATATCCTCGACTTCTCCAAGGTCGAGTCCGGCAAACTGGAGCTGGACGACGCGCCGTTCCGGCTCGACGAACTGCTGCGCAATCTTTCCGTGGTGCTGTCTTCCGCCTTGCAGCATAAGGAGGTCGAGGTACTGTTCCAACTCGACCCCGAGGTGCCGCGCGCCCTGCGCGGTGATGGCATGCGCCTGCAGCAGGTGCTGCTGAATCTGGCCGGCAATGCCATCAAGTTCACCGAACGCGGCGAGGTGGTGATCGCACTCAAGTTGCTGGAAGCCATGCCGGACACGGTACGCATCGAATTCTCGGTGCGCGACACTGGCATCGGCATTGCCGCCGAACGTCTCGCCGCCGTGTTCGAGGGCTTCACCCAGGCGGAAACCTCGACCACGCGGCGCTTCGGCGGCACCGGCCTCGGGCTGGCGATCAGCCGGCGGCTAGTGCGCCTGATGGGCGACGAACTGGCGGTGGAGAGCGCGCCCGGAGAGGGCAGCCGCTTCCATTTCGCCGTCGAATTTCGCCGCGATGCGGAAGCCCGCGTGCTCGAACGCGCAGCGACAGAAGATGCAGGGCAGCCCCCCCTGCGCGTGCTGATCGTGGATGACAACGCCACCGCCCGCGAGGTGCTGGCCGCCATGGTCACCTCCTTCGGCTGGCAGGCCGAAACGGCGACGAGCGGCCCGGAAGCCATTGAACGGCTGGAAACTGCGGCCACCACCGGCCGCTTGTTCGATATTCTCTGTGTGGACTGGATCATGCCCGGCATGGACGGTTGGGAAACCATCCAGCACATCCGCGTCCGCCACACAGGACGCCTGCCGGCGATACTGATGATCACGGCCCACGGCCGCGAACTGATCGCCGAACGGCTCGACGAGGAAGCGAATCCGCTCGACGGATTCCTCGTCAAACCGGTCACCCCCTCGATGCTGTTCGACGCCGTGGCGCAAGCCACACGCGGCGCATCGGTGACAGTGGATAGGCGCACCGCGCCCCGCGAACAGGCCAGCCGACCGCTCGCCGGACTGCGCATCCTCGTCGTCGAGGACAATCCGCTCAACCAGCAGGTGGCGCGCGAACTGCTCGCCCACGCCGGAGCCGAGATCGAGGTCACCGACAACGGCGAGCAGGGCATCGAGCGCGTCCGTCATGCCCCGACGCCCTACGACGCCATCCTGATGGACATCCAGATGCCGGGCATGGACGGCTACGCCGCAACCCGCGTGCTGCGCGAGAACATGGGGGTCGTCACGCCGATCATCGCCATGACCGCCAATGCCCTGCCGGCCGACCGCGCGGCCTGTCTCGCCGCCGGCATGTCGGATCACATCGGCAAGCCTATCGATGCCCGTGATTTGACCAACCTGCTGCTGCGCCATTGCCGTGGCCTGACGGCGGGGGCGGATGCCGCCCTGTCGGCGCCGTTGCCCGAACTGCCGCCCCAGCCGGAAGGCTTTGATTTTGCCGCCGCACTGGCGCGCGTCGACGGCAATCGCACCCTGTTCGCCAGCCTCGCCCGACGTTTCGGGAAGGATCGCGTGGGCATCGTCGCGGCCGCGACGGCCGCGCTCCAGCAAGGCGACCGCACTGCCGCCGCGCGCGAAATGCACACGCTCAAGGGGCTGGCGGCGACGCTGGGCGCCACGGCGCTGGCGCGGCAGGCTACCGAAGTGGAAGCTGCCTTCAAGACGAACGGCACCGCCGCCAACGGCGATGCGGAACGCCTCGCGCGACTCGATAACGAGCTCGATGCGAGTACTACCGTCCTGCTCGCCGCCGCCGCCGCGCTCGACCCGCCGAGTGCCACCGACGGCGCACCGGCCGACAAGGAGCGAATGCTCGAACATCTCGACGAACTGGACGGACTGCTTGCCAAGCAGAACATGCGCGCGCTCGATGTCTTCGTTACCCTCAAGCGCGAGGCGGGCGATACGTTCGCCGAGAGCCTGGCGGCCCTCGACGAGGCGCTGTTCAAGCTCGATTTCGCCACCGCACGTGAAAAAGTGGCCAACCTGAAAGGACTGCTGACACAATGACGCCAGCCTACAATCTGCCGCCGGAATTCCGCGCCCTAGCGACATTGCCGGAGCGTCCGCGCCTGCTGGTCGTTGACGACCAGCCGATCAACATCCAGACGCTCTACCAGATCTTCCACGCCGACCACGAGGTGTTCGTGGCCACGGGCGGCGCACAGGCGCTCGCCTTCTGCCGCGACAACCCGCCACCCGACCTGATCCTCCTCGACGTGGTCATGCCCGATATGGATGGCATCGAAGTCTGCCGCCGCCTCAACGCCGACCCGGCTCTCGCGGACATTCCGGTGATTTTTATCACAGCCTGCTCCGAACCGGCCGACGAGACCGGCGCGCTCGAGGCTGGCGGCGTCGATTTCATCGCCAAGCCTGTCAATCCGGCCGTGGTACGCGCCCGCGTCAAGACCCATCTCACGCTCAAGGCGCAAGCTGACCTACTGCGCTCGCTGGTCTTCGTGGACGGACTGACCGGCGTCGCCAACCGCCGCCGCTTCGACGAAACCTTGCAGATCGAATGGCGTCGTTGCCGGCGCAGTGACGCCCCGCTGACGCTATTGATGATCGACATCGACCATTTCAAGCGCTACAACGATCATTACGGCCACCAGACCGGTGATGCCTGCCTCCAGAAAATCGCCGCCACTCTCAAGGCCTGCCTCAAGCGTGCGCACGATCTAGTGGCGCGCTACGGCGGCGAGGAATTCGTCTGCCTGATGCCCGAATGCGACCACCCCGCCGGCCAGAAAAAAGCCGAGGAACTACGCGCCGCCGTCGCCGCACTGGGCATTCCCCATGCCGACTCGCCGACCGCCAACCGGGTGACGCTGAGCATCGGCATCTCCGTCATGCGTCCCAATGGCGAGAATGGCCCGGAAGCCCTCGTCGCAGCGGCCGACGCGGCGCTCTACGAGGCGAAGCACGACGGTCGCGACAGGGTATCTGCCGCACCTTCAGCGCATGGTGACTAACCGCGCTGGTCGATGCGTGTGAAAATTCCATCGGCAAGTCTTGAAGTACAGCAGCCGCTCAACAGTTTAACAACCACCGAAAAAAACCATTAATAATCATTGCATTGGCGCGTACTAGTGTTTTGAGCAGCCTGTTTGCTCGTTATTTCGTCGTCAGCTGATCAGTTTTTTGGTTCCCCCCGAGGTCGGGTTGATGGCCGGCGCCTGATAGAGTTTCATCAACGCCGGCTCGGCCAAGGTGCTCTTTCGGACAGGGATCG
>JAUYQT010000766.1 GCA_030697085.1 Azonexus sp.
AGTTGCAGGATACCTTCGGCATGAACCTGGTGGCGCTGGTCGATGGACAGCCGCGTTTGTTGAACCTGAAGCAGATGCTTGAGTGCTTCCTGTCGCATCGCCGCGAAGTCGTTACACGTCGTACGGTATTTGAATTGCGCAAGGCGCGTGAGCGCGGCCATATCCTGGAAGGTCTGGCCGTTGCGCTGTCCAACGTTGATGACATCATCACGCTGATCAAGGCGGCGCCGACGCCGGCCGACGCGAAGCGCGGCCTGATGGAGCGCCAATGGCGCAGCGCGATGGTCGAGGAAATGCTGGTGCGGGCGGCTTCCGATGCCTCGCGTCCGGATGGCCTGGCCCCCGAGTTCGGCCTTTCCGAACAGGGCTACCGTCTCTCCGACGCCCAGGCGCAGGCCATTCTCGAATTGCGCCTGCAGCGCTTGACCGGCCTCGAGCAGGACAAGATCGTCAGCGAGTACAAGGATGTCATGGCCAAAATTCTCGACTTGCTCGATATTCTCGCCAAGCCGGAACGCATTACCGAAATCATTGTGGGCGAACTGACCGTGATTCGCGATCAGTTTGGCGACGAGCGCCGTACCGAGATCATTCTGCACACGCAGGAGCTCGGCATTGAAGATTTCATCACGCCGCAGGACATGGTAGTGACGCTTTCGCATGGCGGCTACATCAAGGCCCAACCGCTGGCCGATTACCGCGCTCAGCGCCGGGGTGGTCGGGGCAAGCAGGCGGCGGCGATCAAGGATGAGGATTTCGTCGATCAGCTATTTGTTGCCAATACCCACGATTTTATTCTTTGCTTCTCCAATCGTGGTCGCTGCTATTGGCTCAAGGTCTACGAAGCGCCGCAGGGTAGTCGGAACAGTCGCGGCAAGCCGATCGTTAATCTCTTCCCGCTGGAAGAGGGCGAGCGGATCAATGCCGTGCTGCCGGTCAAGGAGTTCTCTGAAGACCAGTACATTTTCATGGCGACAGTGATGGGCACCGTCAAGAAAACGCCATTGTCAGACTTTTCCAACCCGCGCAAGGCCGGCATCATTGCTGTTGCGCTGGATGAGGGCGATTACCTGATTGGCGTTGAATTGACCAATGGTCAGAGCGATATTGTCCTCGTTTCCAATGCTGGCAAAGCCGTCTGGTTTGATGAGGAAGATGTTCGTCCAATGGGCCGTGGCGCTCGTGGTGTGCGTGGTATGCGCCTGCAGGAAGGTCAGTCGCTGATTTCACTGCTGGTGGCCGAGAGCGATCAACAGACCGTGTTGGTGGCGACTGAAAATGGCTACGGAAAGCGCACCGTACTGGCTGATTTCCGTCACTCCGGTCGCGGCACGCAGGGTGTGCGCGCGATTGCTGCCGATCGGGAGCGCAACGGTCAAGTGATCGGCGCCAAGCTGGTTAATGACGAAGATGAGGTCATGCTGATCACCACTGGCGGCGTGTTGATCCGTACTCGTGTGGCCGAGATTCGCGGGATGGGCCGGGCAACGCAGGGTGTAACGCTGATTTCGCTGGATGCCGGCGAAAAGCTCGCCGGGCTGGAAAAAATTGTCGAAACAGTCGGTGATGAGGTTGAAGTGGCTGGCGATGTGGTGGATGGCGCCAATCCTGAAACGCCTGCTGATCAACCGCCAGCCGATGCGGCCGGCGAGGCTGCCGGGGAAGAATAATGAGTCGGGTGTGGAATTTCAGCGCCGGTCCGGCGGCACTGCCGGAAGAAGTGTTGCGTCAGGCCCAGGCAGAGTTGCTCGACTGGCACGGTGCGGGTTGCAGCGTGATGGAGATGAGCCATCGTGGCAAGGAATTTACTAGCATCATTGAGCAGGCCGAAGCTGACCTGCGCGAGTTGATGGGCACTCCGGCTGGCTACAAGGTCTTATTCCTGCAGGGTGGCGCAACGCAGCAGTTTGCCCAGATTCCGATGAATCTGCTGGCCGGGCGCTCGGCTGACTACATCGTCACTGGATCGTGGTCCAAAAAGGCCCTCAAGGAAGCGCAGCGTATTGGCAACGTGCGTTGTGCCGCAACGACTGAAGCCAGTTGTTTTAGCCGCTTGCCGTTGGTTGAAGAAATCAAGCTCGATCCGTTCGCTGCCTA
>JAUYQT010000769.1 GCA_030697085.1 Azonexus sp.
CCTTGGCGACGGTGTCGGTGGTCATAATGGCATGCGCCGCGGCATGCCAATTGTCTGCATTGAGATCAGCCTGTGCAGCCGGCAATCCAGCCCGGATGCGATCAACCGGCAAAGGCTCAAGAATGACACCGGTGGAAAAGGGCAAAACCTGCTCGGCAGAAATACCGAGCAAGGCAGCGACCGCCTGACAAGTGGCCTGTGCGGCCTGCCGCCCCGGTTCGCCGGTACCCGCATTGGCGATACCGGTATTAATCACCAGCGCACGAATTTCCGCACCGGCCGCCAGATGCTGACGACAAAGCTGCACCGGCGCGGCACAAAAGCGGTTTTGCGTAAATACGCCAGCGACGGTACAGCCGGCATCCAGCGCAACCAGTGTCAGATCACGGCGATTTTTTTTGCGAATTTCAGCTTCAGCAACCCCGAGGCGAATACCTGCCACGGGAAAAAGTTGATCAGCCGACGGCGTCGCGTAATTAACAGGCATTTTAGGATCCAGGATCGAGTTATTAGGATCAAGCGGTAGCGGCTAATTAACCGCTACCGCGAATAACAATCAGCTAAGTTTTCCGTGGCACTGCTTGTATTTTTTACCACTGCCGCAAGGACATGGATCGTTACGACCCACCTTCGGCCCGGTGTCGGCTGGCTGTGGCTGCGGCGTTTCGCCAATGCCATCACCCAGCACTTCGTCATAACCGGCGTGCTGATACTGAACATTCTGAACATCTGAGCGCGGCGCCGTTTCTTCAACGTCCTCCGGGGAACGAATATGTACGGTGAAAACGATCCGCGTCACTTCCTTGCGCACTTGATCGAGCAAGCTTTCAAATAGCTCGAAGGCTTCACGCTTGTATTCCTGCTTTGGATTCTTCTGGGCATAGCCGCGCAGATGGATGCCCTGGCGGAGATGATCCAACGCCGCCAGATGCTCGCGCCAGTGCGAGTCGAGGCTTTGCAGCATCACATTGCGCTCGAACTGATGGAAAGTCTCTGCGCCGACCAGTTCCGTCTTGGCCAGATAAGCCGCGTCGGCCTCCTCGGTAATACGGGCAAGAATCTCGTCGGCCAAAATCGTCGGCTCGTCTTTGACCCACTGAGCGGCGGGCGCGACGATTTGCAATTCGCTGGCCAGTGCCTGCTCCAAGCCTGGCATATCCCACTGCTCTTCGACCGACTCGGGCGGCACGTAAAGATGGAAGACATCGGCAATCACGCTGCGCCGCATGGCGGTGGTGGTTTCCGAAATGTCGTCAGATTCCAGTAGTTCGTTGCGCTGCTGATAAATCACTTTACGCTGATCATTGGAAACGTCGTCGTATTCAAGCAATTGTTTGCGAATATCGAAATTCCGGGCCTCGACCTTGCGCTGCGCCGATTCAAGCGAGCGGGTAACGAGTGGATGCTCGATCGCCTCGCCTTCGGGCATTTTCAGCTTTTCCATAATACTGCGCAGGCGCTCACCGGCAAAAATACGCAGCAATGAATCGTCCAGCGACAGATAAAAGCGCGACGAACCCGCATCACCCTGACGACCAGCGCGACCACGCAACTGGTTATCGATACGGCGAGATTCGTGACGTTCTGAACCAATGATATGCAGGCCACCTGCCGCCAATACCTGATTGTGCACGACCTGCCACTCTTGACGTTTTTTCTCAATCAGCGCATTGCGTTCAGCTTCTGGCAGCGATTCATCATGCTTGATGGCCGAGACGATTTTTTCAATACTGCCGCCGAGAACAATATCGGTACCACGACCCGCCATATTGGTGGCGATGGTCACCATGCCGGGCTGACCGGCCTGAATGACAATTTCAGCCTCACGGGCATGCTGCTTGGCGTTAAGTACCTGATGCGGCAATTTTTCCTTGTCGAGCAGACCGGAAAGCAGCTCGGAGGCTTCGATGGACGTCGTACCGACCAATACCGGCTGACCACGCTGGGCGCACCCCTTAATGTCGGCAATGATCGCTGCGTGCTTTTCGTCGGCTGTCTTGAAGACCTGATCGTTCATATCCTTGCGGATCATCGGCCGATGAGTCGGAATAACCACGGTTTCCAACCCATAAATCTGCTGGAATTCGTAAGCTTCAGTATCGGCCGTACCGGTCATGCCGGCCAGTTTGCCGTACATGCGAAAATAGTTCTGGAAAGTAATTGAAGCCAGCGTCTGATTTTCTGCCTGAATCTTGACGCCTTCCTTGGCCTCCACGGCCTGATGCAGGCCATCCGACCAGCGGCGTCCCGACATCAAGCGACCGGTAAACTCGTCAACAATAACCACTTCACCGTTTTGCACGACATATTGCTGATCCTTCTGGAACAGCGTCAGCGCGCGCAAGGCGGCATTGAGATGATGCATCAGGGTGATATTGGCGGTGTCATAAAGGCTACGGCCTTCCTGCAGCAAGCCATGTTCGAGCAACAATTGCTCGGCGTGTTCATAACCCGCATCGGAAAGATGA
>JAUYQT010000827.1 GCA_030697085.1 Azonexus sp.
TTTGACACCCATGGCCGGGGAATCGCCATGTCACGCATGATCAGCTTCGAGCGCCTTGAATATCAGGGTCGCGGCAATGCGGTCGAGGCTAGCGTCAAGCTTTAGCGTCGAACGTGGGTATGAGATATCTCGTCTTCAATCCCACTGCAGCGGGCATGATGGATAGATCACTGCAGCTCCGGATGCTTGGCAAGCGCACTTTCAAGTAGCGTCAGGGCGGCCGGGAAATCAAAATTGGCTAGAAGCTGGGTCAGGGTCGAGTGATCTTTATCAAGCAGGGGGCGAAGTTGCGCTTCGCCTTGCTCGGCGATTTCGCCACTGCGCATGTCGTCTTCGGCCAGCAGTGTCAGCAGTTTTTTAATCAGTGGGCGGAGGGTTTTCGGGTCGATAGCGAGACTCGGCTGGATGCTTGCCGACGGTGATGCAAAAATCTGGCGCAAGGTGGCAGTCTGGCTATTTTCGATTGTTTCCAGCGCGTTGAGTTTTTTGGCCAAAGTTTCAGGCGATTCATTTTGGCGTATGGCCAGCTCAACCTCGGCGGCGGCCTGTCGCGTGGCGACCAGGCCGAGGGCGGCGGCAGCGCCTTTAAGCGTATGGGCCTGGCGTTGGGCCGTCGTCGGGTCATTGTTTGCCAGGCTCTGGCGAATCATTGGTGTGGTCTGGCTGTGGCGTTCAAGATAGCTTTTCAGCAGCGCGAGGTATTTTTCCGCTTTGCCATTCAGGGAGGTCAGGCCGGTGGTCGTATTGAAGCCTGGTTGGCGGGCAAGCTGATCAATCAATGCTGTTGTGTCGTTTGCCGGGTTGGCAAGCTGGTCTGGTGGCACGATCAAGCTGACGCGGGCAGTGCTGGCTGGCAACCAATGCAGCAGGACGGCATGGAGCGCCTTTATCTCGACTGGCTTGCTCAGGTAATCGACCATGCCGGCATCGATGCAGGCATTGCGGTCTTCCGGGAAGGCGTTGGCGGTGATGGCGACGATGGCTGCGGTCGACCGGCCAGGCAGGGCTAAAATTTGGCGGCTGGCTTCGAGGCCATTCATCACCGGCATTTGCATGTCCATCAGGATCAGGTCATAGACGGTGGTGCTCGCCATGTCGACGGCAATCTGACCATTTTCTGCAATATCCGCAACCAGCCCGACACCGGCTAACTGGTCAAGGGCTACTTCGCGGTTCACCGGGTCGTCTTCAACGAGCAGGATGCGGGCATTGCTGCGGGTGTTTTTGATTTCTGTTTCGGCGTCAGCCGCGACACTTTGGGTCTCGGGAATTTTGTCGGCAAGGCGCAGGCGTGCTGTCATCCAGAAGGTGCTGCCTT
>JAUYQT010000195.1 GCA_030697085.1 Azonexus sp.
CAGCCCGCCGTGACGACGAATCGACTCCTGCAAAACACGCGCCCCAACCTGAACATTGGTCACAGGATCAAGAAAGGCGGACTGATGATCAGCCTCGTCAGGTAACTTATCCAGATGAAAGCGTGGCACCACCTGCATCAAACCCTGCGCCCCAAACACACTCTGCGAGAATGGATTGAACCCGGACTCAACACCGATCACGGCGACAATCAATAGCGGATCAAGACGCAATTCACGACCCACGGTCTGTGCGGTGGCAAAAATCGGCTCCAACGCGTCAGTAGATACGCGATAACGTCGTGAAACATAATTCAGCGCCCCCTGCATTCTCGGGCTCAATGTTTCAAGCAACGGATCGACAGGCGTTTCGGCAACGTCGGCAAGCTCCGGTTCGGACACTGAGGCCACGGCTGAGGGAACGAGCGATTTGAGGCCATTGATCAAACTGGGATAACCAATTTGCAGACCGATCAGGGCGAGTACAAAAACCAGCCCGGCGACCATCAAAAACTTCTGGAATAGCGCTAGCGCTACGGATGAAACACGGCCCAGGGCCGGTGAAAAACTAGTCGAAGCGAACATGCGAGCTCCTTCACTGTAGTCATTGCCGAAAGACATCCCGGACAACGAACGGTTACTGGGAGTACGACACCGGTAGCGTTCCAAAACGAGGCTTTAAGCCCAATCAAATGGCTTGTTAACGTCACAGGAAAACCGGTGTTGCACCGCAACATGCAACACACTCTATTGATTCAATTGAGTTTTGTCAATCCACACCAAGCCATGTGACGACAAAGGTGTTGCGCTGCAACAACACACAACCGCAAAACCCAGCGCCCGCGGGCGATGCCGGGCGGACGGGGTGAGCGCTGCCGGATCGCCCTAAAAGCTAGTAAAATCGAATTCATTCTGTCATTTCGAGTGCGTCCGATGACCACCAGCAAAAAACCCACCTTTCAGGAAACCATCCTGCGTTTGCAGACCTACTGGAACAATCAGGGCTGTGCGCTTTTACAGCCTTACGATATGGAAGTGGGCGCCGGCACCAGCCACACCGCCACTTTTCTACGCGCCATCGGGCCTGAACCCTGGAAGGCTGCCTACGTGCAACCTTCGCGCCGACCCAAGGATGGTCGTTACGGGGAAAACCCGAATCGCATGCAGCACTATTACCAATACCAGGTTGTGCTCAAACCCGCCCCGGACAACATTCTCGAACTCTATCTCGGCTCACTCGAAGCGCTTGGTTTCGACCTGAAGAAAAATGACGTTCGCTTCGTGGAAGACGACTGGGAAAACCCGACACTGGGCGCCTGGGGTCTGGGCTGGGAAGTCTGGATGAACGGCATGGAAGTCACCCAATTCACCTACTTCCAGCAGGTTGGGGGCATCGAT
>JAUYQT010000834.1 GCA_030697085.1 Azonexus sp.
GATTTACTGCAGCCCTCGGTATTGTTCGGATGGAAGAAAACGGACTGAGGCCGGAAAAAGGGGCCGTCATCGTAACCGGGGCGACCGGCGGCGTGGGCAGCCTGGCCATTGATATGCTGGCCAAGCGCGGCTATCACGTGGTGGCACTCACCGGCAAGGAGAGCGAGGCGGCTTATCTGCGTGATCTTGGGGCAGCCGAGGTGATGTTGCGACAGAGTCTGGATCTCACCAAGATCCGTCCGCTTGACCGTGGACGCTGGGCCGGTGCGGTCGACAATCTTGGGGGCGATGTGCTCGCCTGGATCGCCAGCAGCATGGAGCAGGGCGGCACTATTGCCAGTATTGGCCTGGCCGCAAGCATGTCGCTGAATACGACCGTTGCGCCTTTTATACTGCGCGGAGTGTCGCTGCTGGGTATTGATTCCGGCTATATCCGTGAGCCTTATCGCCGCGGTGTCTGGCAGCGTCTGGCCGATGATTTGCGTCCGCCGCATCTGGCGGCGATGGCCCGGCGCGTTGCCTTTGATAATTTGCCGGCAGCTTTTGAAGATTTTATTGCTGGCCGGGCAAAAGGCCGCGCGGTGGTGGAAATTGCCGGGGGCTGACGTGGCTGGTTTGCCACATATTCTTATTGTGGATGACTCCCGGGTGGTCAGGATGTCATTAATCCGGCATTTGAAGGGCGCCTACGAGGTGCGTGAAGAAGGGGATGGTGAGGCAGCCTGGCAGTCATTGGTGGTGGATCATTCGATTCAGGCGGTGATTTCTGACATCCAGATGCCGAAGCTCAACGGTTATGAATTGCTTGAACGGGTGCGGACGTCAAAACTTCGCCGCCTGCAGCAATTGCCCTTCATTCTGGTTTCTGGGGAAGAGACTGAGGAGGAGCGGGTCAAGGCGAGCGCGCTCGGTGTTTCCGACTTTGTCACGAAGGGGGCAGGCAGCGCTGAAATACTGACCCGCCTGAATAATTTACTGGCTTTGTCGAGCGCCCGGGAAAACCTCGATACGGGCCGGGAGCAGATGGTTCAGGATCCGCTGAGTGGGCTATTTACCCGTAAATTTCTTGAGATGCAGGCAGCGCAAGCCATGTCGCATTCAGTTCGACACGGCGTTGATACCAGTGTCATGGTTCTCGGCTTCGATGGTTTTGAAGGGTTGTGCGAACGTCTTGGGAGAAAAGTTGCTGAGGACGTGGCAACTCGTTTCGCCAAGATGCTGGCCAGCAAGATGCGCCAGGAAGATAGTCTGGGACATTTTGGGGCGGGACAGTACGCCGTTGTGTCACCGGGTACTGCGGTGGTTTTTTGCGCCACGTTTGCCGAGCGCGTGCGCGAAGCGGTTGAGTTGGCACGCCTTTCCGTGCAGGGACAGATGGTGGCTGTCACCGTGAGTATTGGCTTGGCCAGTATCCCGGTTGATTCAGTGGTTTCGGCTGGTGCGTTGCTTGATTTGGCGGGCGCCCGGATGCTGGCGGCGATGCAATCCGGTGGCAATCGAACGGAGTCGGGTGGCGTCCAGCCGGCAACGCGGGCGATCTCGATCAACCACGCACTCGAGTTACTGGCGGCTAATCGTCCTGATCCGGTCAAGCCGCATCTGGCGGTGTTGGCTCGGCAGTTGTTGCCATTGTTGAATTTGATGAATCAGGAATTGGGTTTGACGCTGCCCATGGTAGAGGTTGAACGTCGTTTGAGTGGGCGGAGTTCTTAAAAAATTTAATCCGTTCAGTATTTTGTAGTGCAGGAAAACATAATTAAAGGAATCTTTATGGCGACTTACAAAGAATTTCACCAGTATTCCATCGAAAAGCCGGATGAGTTCTGGACCGAGCAGGCCCAACTCGTTGATTGGCACGAGCCATTTACCCAGGTTTGTGATTATTCCCGTCCGCCATTTGCCAAATGGTTCGTTGGTGGCAAGACAAATCTCTGCCATAACGCGGTTGACCGCCATGCGGCCAAACGTCCAAACGACCGGGCGCTGATTTTTGTTTCGACAGAAACGGGCGAAGAAACAGTCGATAGCTTTGCCGAATTGCAGCGTGAAGTCGAGCGCATGGCGGCGATTTATCAGAGCCTGGGCGTTAAGCGCGGTGATCGTGTGTTGATTTACATGCCGATGGTGGCTCAAGCCTGTTTCGCCATCCTCGCTTCCGCCCGCATTGGTGCCATTCACTCAGTAGTTTTTGGCGGTTTTGCTTCCGGCTCACTAGCGACGCGCATCGATGATGCCAAGCCGACACTGATCGTTTCCTCCGATGCGGGTATGCGTGGTGGCAAAGCCGTGCCATACAAGCATTTGCTTGATGACGCGATTGATCTGGCCGAACACAAGCCCACCAAGGTGCTGATGATCGACCGTGGTCTGGACAAGGCTTTCAACAAGGTAGATGGTCGCGATGTCGACTACGCGACGCTGCGTGCCGAGTTTATCGACGCTCAGGTGCCGTGCGAATGGATGGAGTCCAGTGAGCCGTCCTACATCCTTTATACCTCCGGGACGACTGGCAAACCGAAGGGCGTGCAGCGCGATACCGGTGGTTATGCCGTAGCGCTGGCGTCGTCGATGAAGCATATTTATTGCGGTGGCGAGGGTGAAACCTTCTTCTCCACCTCTGATATCGGCTGGGTGGTCGGTCACTCCTACATCATCTATGGCCCACTGATCGCCGGTATGGCCACGGTGATGTACGAAGGCACGCCGCTGCGTCCTGATCCGGGCATCTGGTGGCACATCGTCGAAAAGTACAAGGTCAGCGTGATGTTCTCCGCGCCGACGGCAGCTCGCGTGCTGAAGAAGCAGGACCCGGCCTTCATGCACAAGTACGACCTCTCTTCGCTCAAGCACATCTTCATGGCCGGTGAGCCGCTCGATCAGCCGACGCACGAATGGTTTATGACCGAGTTGCAAAAGCCGGTCATCGACAATTATTGGCAGACCGAAACCGGCTGGCCGATGCTGGCTGCCTTGCCGGGTGTTGAAAATACACCGATCAAATACGGTTCGCCGAGTTTCCCGGTCTACGGTTATAACCTGCAGATTTTCCGTGAAGACGGTTCGGTTTGCGGTGCCAACGAAAAGGGGATTGCCGCAGTCATTCCGCCGCTGCCACCCGGCTGTCTGACGACCGTCTGGGGCCAGGACGACCGTTTTGTCAGCACTTATTTCACGCTGTTCAAAGAGCCGCTGGTTTATTCCTCCTATGACTGGGCGATCAAGGACGATGACGGTTATTTCACCATTCTTGGCCGTACCGATGACGTGATCAATGTGGCCGGCCACCGTCTGGGCACCCGCGAAATCGAGGAAGCAATCCAGAACCACAATGCAATCGCCGAGGTTGCGGTGGTCGGTGTTGAGGACAAGCTTAAAGGCCAGGTGCCGATGGCCTTTGCTGTGGTCAAGGATGCCGCACGGGTTGCCACACCCGAGCTAGTCAAGGCGCTGGAGAAGGAAATATTCGGTACGGTCGACAGCATTTTGGGCGCTATTGGTCGTCCGGCTCGCGTTCACTTTGTGACCGGTTTGCCTAAAACCCGTTCCGGCAAGATGCTGCGTCGTTCCTTGCAAGCGCTGGCAGAAGGGCGCGATCCGGGCGATCTGACAACGATCGACGATCCATCGACGCTGGAGCAGATTAAAAACGCACTGGCCAACTAAGTTCGTTTGCGGTGTCTGGTAAAACCCGTCGGCGTAATCCGGCGGGTTTTTTACGCCAGTCTCGTAATAATCCGGGCTGGGGGCAAGTGTTAGAATGCTTGCCAGTTCTACCTTCCGGCTATTTCAAGTTCATGATTTACGAAACCGTTGCTGCCGTTGACCTGGGGTCAAATAGCTTTCGTCTGCAAGTGGGACGCGTTGTTGATAACCAGATTTATACCCTTGACTCAATGAGAGAGCCGGTTCGCCTGGCTTCTGGTCTGAATGCGGACAAGCGTCTTGATATTCCGGCACAAGCCAGAGCGCTTGATGCCTTGCGTCGCTTCGGTGAGCGTTTGGGCGGGCTGGATGCTGGCGCGGTGCGCGTGGTGGCAACCAACACGCTGCGGGTCGCCAAGAATTCAGCTGAATTTTTGCCGCAGGCGGAAGAGGCGCTGGGTTTTCCCATTGAAATTATCGCCGGTCGCGAAGAGGCGCGCCTGATCTATATCGGCGCTTCGCACTCGTTGCCAACGGTCGCCCACAAGCGTCTGGTGATTGATATCGGCGGTGGTTCGACCGAATTCATCATTGGTAAGCGGCACGATCCGCAACTAATGGAATCGCTCTATATGGGTTGCGTGAGCTATACGCTACGCTTTTTTCCGGATCGCCGGATCGATAAAAATCGCCTGCGCGAGGCTCAGGTCGCTGCGACTAAAGAGATCGAGCTGATTGCTCACGACTACCAGCGGCTGGGCTGGAAGGAGGCGGTAGGGTCCTCCGGTACAGCGCGGGCGATTGCTGATGTACTCGAATTAAATGGCTTGAATCCGAACGGTGAGAACGGCATCACTCGCGTTGGTCTGGAGAAATTCTGTTCTTTGCTGATTAAGGCGGGCTCGGCCGAAGCGCTCGATTTACCCGGCGTCAAGGGAGATCGTTTACCGGTCTTGCCGGGTGGGGTTGCCATCATGTCAGCGATTTTCGATGTGCTTGGTATTGAGCGGATGACCTACGCCGAAGGCGCATTGCGTCTCGGTGTGCTCTACGATCTGCTCGGTCGCTTTCACCATCTTGATATGCGCGACTCAACGGTGGTGCAATTCCGCCGACGTTATCAGGTTGAGGCAGATCAGGTCGAGCGGGTTGAGGCTACTGCCTTGTCGGCGCTGGCTCAGCTGACTGATGGCTTGCCGAGCGAAGCTGATGTGCAGCTATTGTCGTGGGCAACGCGCTTGCATGAAATCGGTATCTCGGTTGCGCACAACGCTTATCACAAGCATGGCGCCTATATTCTGACCTATGCCGATATGCCCGGTTTTTCCAAAAAAGATCAGCTGCAACTCGCCATGCTGGTTCTTGGTCATCGCGGCAAACTGGAGAAAGTGCGGAACTCCGCTGCGGTCGACATCGCCTGGCCGCTCATTTTTTGCTTGCGTCTGG
>JAUYQT010000837.1 GCA_030697085.1 Azonexus sp.
ATCAACCCCTCAAAAACAGGTAAAATCCACCTCGCTTTAAGCCCCGATTTAGCCCGTTTTTACTTCTTCAAACTGGCTCCATTACGCCGATCATCGGTGGCTCCATAATGCCGGTCAATGACACTCACTCACTGGGTGACCCTCCCCATTCGCCTGAAACCCGCATCAATGCAGAGTTTGCAGCAAATTCGGGACGCTTAAGTGAGGAAAATGGGTTTATGGTTTTATTTCGCATATTGACTAACGCTTGCTCAATAAAAGCCTTGGAATAGATCGCCTTCATCTACGGAATCTTCGTCGTGCTACTATTTGCAGGGATGTCCTTGCGAAAGCAGAAAGGAGACGAAAATGGCAATTGAATCCATGGTGGCGCTGGCCTTGGCCTCTGCACTACTGGTTGGTCTTGCTTGGTACGCCTCTAAGCATCGGGCAGAAGACAAGAAGGACCACCATCCGGGCAAACTGGCTGGTTAGTCCAAACTCGCTGTACCCAAAACCCCGACCGCATATGCGCTCAGGGGGTTTTGTTTGTTAACAAACGCTGAAACTTAGGGCTATATAAATCAATTACTTACAATCGCTTGCCAAAGCAGAACCCGTTTGAAACTATGCCGTTACACACAAGTTCGTTGGCATTGTGTATTCTCAATAAAAACAATGACTTGATGATTTTGTATAAAACTACGCTACAAGACCTGCGCTCCTTTACAAATCAATCAGTTACCGGCATTTTCAGCTTCGGCAATCGATGCCAAATGAGTTGTGTGTAACGCTATGGGTCAAGGGTTTCCAGACGGGCGATATGGCCAAGGCAATTGTTCCTTCGGGACTGAAAGCTGGGACGCATATTGGTCGTGTGGCAGTCCTCGCATCAGGCAGCTGCAACATACAGAAAGCCCAAGTAGTTGTTCAGGGGATTGGCTATCGGCATTGCCGTGTCATTCAACGCGCAGACGGCTATGGGTATTCCTTTTAACTTTGGATTTCGGAAAGTTCCCGATTTCCTCCCACAACCTCGCGGACGGCTCATGCCGAAAGGACGCCTTGCGTCCAGTCCCGCGTAGGTTGGGGTATCCATCGGAGTTTCTGATGACTCAGCTTGAGACGATTGGTGCGATTCTAATGGTTTTGGTTTTTGTGGGACTTGGCGTAGTTGGCCTGATCATCGCATCTCAAAGCCGTAATGGCGGGCGAAATCGACATAACGCGGATTAAACTGCGCCGGCTCACCCCGAACATGGCGCAGTACCGCACAGCGCAGATTGTCGACCATGACTTTATTCGGGACCCCCAAGGCGTTGAAGGCATTGATGTGCGCCGCCAGATACTGCTCCATGGTTTGCGACAGCGTAAATTCGACATACATCTGCCGGCTGTACGCCAGCATCATCACAAAGAAGGACAGGCGCCGACGCGTATTGCCGACGGCAATCGTGCCGTATTCCCCCCAATCGACCTGTGCCACATCGCCCGGTGCGAAGGCCAAAGTGAGAAACGCTTCGCGGGTTCGTGGGCGGATCGTTGCGACATAGTCTTTGACGATACTGATGCCACCACCAAAGCCGTTATCTTGCAGGCGCTGTTGCCGGCGGAGCTACTCCGTAGAAATCTGGTGGCATAAAATGGCGGCGAGATATGGCGTCGACCGGTTGACGAAATTGGGGCCCATCGGGCCCCATGTTTTTATGTAGCGGTTGTTCGCCTCAGAAAGGCGGATCGGTTACCGGCCGGTCGCAGTGCGTGATGCGGTCCTCTCGATATGAGTTGTGCAACGCAACTTCATAGTGCGCCCGGATTCGGTCGCGTAAATCGTCGAGCAGTTCAATCACCGCCATCGCCTGTTCCGGCGACCAGTTTGGATCAATCAACAGCGGCAGTGTTGTTTTCAGAAGTTGACTGCACAGAATGTCAAAAGGCAATTGCACTAAAACCACGAAAGCGGTCCATGCTGGCCTGCAAATCGGATGCTTGCGACGGGCAGCTCGGCATCGTAACCTGCCGTTCAGGTCTAAAACCTCAATGAGTGCAGCCGGCCATTACCCACCGCTCGGGATTCTTCTCAATTGCGGCCATTCATTTTCACGCTCACTCGGAAGCGGTCATTGACCTGAGGGGGCTCAGATTTGCAGCCTGGTCGGCTGGTATGCAGCGGGTGCTGCCCTTGGCTGGCATGAACTGGCCCGGCTCTGAAGGGCGGGTTACTGAGTCGAGCAGTCGTACAACGCGATCACCCACCGACAGGACGTCGGGCTTATGTGAAGCTAATGCCAACT
Source organism: Azonexus sp. (assembly GCA_030697085.1). GTDB lineage: Bacteria > Pseudomonadota > Gammaproteobacteria > Burkholderiales > Rhodocyclaceae > Azonexus. The sequence goes on from JAUYQT010000837.1 coordinate 2,274, forward strand.
ATGCGCAATCGACCAAAGCCGACTTTCGACCATGCCACCGATTGTGTCGGCAATGCATCGATTAGCCGCCGCTCTGTGAAGAGCCTATGGGCCAACATGACGTAAAACTATAATTGCAGTCGGTTATACTTCGAGGAGACTCAGTTTGAACGTCTATCCATCCTAAATATCGAATATGCGTTCTGCAAATCCCGACAAACTCAGATTTACCATTCCGCTCTTCACGGTGCTGGTAGTGATGCTCTTTACCCTGAGTTGCGTCGTCAGTTACCAAAGCCTGCGCGACGAACAGCGGACCGGGAGCCGCCAGGAAGCGCAACGGATGTTGCTGGCCTTCGAGGCGCATTCGACCCGGCTGTTCGATTACACCGATGGCTACTTGGGGTCGTCTCAGAAAACGGAAAATAAAGCACGCTAAGCCGGTGGCAGCGGTCGCAATGGTATGAACTTCCCCGCACCGACCTTGGCACTGCTGCGCCATAGGTAATCGCCGGTCAGGTTGATATGTTCCCACCCCAGCGGTGACAGATATTGCAGCAACGTGTCGTCCAGCGCCTTACCGTGGGCACGCAAAGCACTGGTGGCACGCTCCAGATAGACCGTGTTCCACAACACGATGGCCGCCGTCACCA
>JAUYQT010000848.1 GCA_030697085.1 Azonexus sp.
CGCAGCTTGCCGTTGACCTGCACCATCAGCTCGATTTCATCCTGCTTCAGGGCGGCCGGATCGGCTTTCGGGAAAGCCTGAACGCCGGCATCCTGGCCCGGCCTCAGTTCGGCATAAAGCGCCTGGCCGATGTGCGGGACGATCGGGAAGAGCAGCAGCGCGATGCTTTCCAAGGCTTCCTGAGCGAGCGCCCGGCCGGTGTTGCCGGAAAGATCGGTCTTGTCGAAAGCGTTGAGCAGTTCCATCACGGCAGCAATCGCCGTGTTGAACTGCTTGCGGCGACCGTAATCGTCGGCCACCTTGTTCATGGTCTGGTGCAGTTTGCGGCGCAGGTCAGCTTGCGCGGTCGACAGTGATTTTTGCTCGAAATTGGCGCTGACCAGGCCGCCCTGAACATGATCGAACGTCGTTTTCCACAACCGACGGAGGAAGCGGTAGGCGCCCTCGACGCCGGCATCCGACCATTCCAGCGATTGATCCGGCGGCGAGGCGAACATGATGAACAAGCGAGCCGTGTCGGCGCCGTACTGGTCGATCAATGATTGCGGGTCGACGCCGTTGTTCTTCGATTTCGACATCTTTTCGGTGCCACCAATAACCACTGCCAGGCCGTCGGCCTTGAGTGTGGCGCCGGTCGGGCGGCCCTTTTCATCGGTGACGACGTCCACATCGGCCGGATTGATCCACTGCTTCTTGCCACCGTCGAGATCGCGGTAGAAGGTTGGGGCGACGACCATGCCTTGGGTCAGCAGGTTGGCGAAGGGCTCGCCAAGATCGCCGATCAGGCCGACGTCGCGCATCAGTTTGGTGAAAAAGCGCGAATACAGCAGGTGCAGGATGGCGTGCTCGATGCCGCCGATGTATTGGTCGATGCCGCCCTTGCACCAGTACTGAACACGCTCGTCGACCATGGCCGTGGTGTTGTCGGGACAGGCGTAGCGCAGGAAGTACCAGGAAGACTCGAAGAAAGTGTCCATGGTGTCGGTTTCACGGCGGGCGTCACCGCCGCACTTCGGACACTTGCATTCGTAGAACTCGGGCATCCTGGCCAGCGGTGAGCCGGCGCCGGTGATCTCGACATTTTCCGGCAGGACGACTGGCAACTGGTCATCGGGCACCGGCACGTCGCTGCAGGTCTTGCAATGGATGATCGGGATCG
>JAUYQT010000162.1 GCA_030697085.1 Azonexus sp.
AGCTGGAATTACGCCAGCCGCGCCGATTTGAGCTCTGATTGCGGGCGCGACATAAATACTGCTAAAACGGGAACCACCCAGTTCGCGTTTAGGAAGCCTTCTTCAACGCTACTGGGTTTTTTGTTTTCAGGAACAGCATGCCAGGACAATCCGTCGGCGCCGTCCAGTCACAGCGCGCTCACTTCGACCAACCGCTGCACTTGCGCAGCGGCGGGATTCTGCCCGCCTACGATCTGGTCTATGAGACCTATGGCACGCTGAATGCCGCCAAGTCAAATGCCATTCTCGTTTGCCACGCCCTCTCCGGCCATCACCACGTCGCCGGCCATTACGCGGACCAGCCAGAAAACATCGGCTGGTGGGACAACATCATCGGCCCCGGTCGACCGCTCGATACCGACAAATTCTTTATCGTCGGCCTGAACAATCTGGGCGGCTGCCACGGGTCGACCGGGCCTTCGTCACCCAATCCGGCGACCAGCAAACCCTGGGGCGCCGATTTCCCGATGGTTGCCGTGGTCGATTGGGTGCACGCCCAGGCCCGACTGGCTGACCTGCTCGGCATCGACAGCTGGGCCGCCGTCATGGGCGGCAGTCTGGGTGGCATGCAGGCGCTGCGCTGGAGCATCACCTACCCGGAACGTGTCCGGAATGCCATCGTGATCGCCGCCGCACCCAAGCTGTCGGCACAAAACATTGCTTTCAACGACGTGGCCCGCCAGGCCATCCTGACCGACCCGGATTTCCATGGCGGCCACTACTACGAACACAACACCCGTCCGCTACGCGGCCTGCGCCTGGCCCGCATGTTGGGCCACATCACTTATCTGTCCGACGATCAGATGGGCGAAAAATTCGGCCGCGAACTACGCAACAGCGCCTTCTCTTTCGGCTTTGATGTCGAATTCGAGGTGGAATCGTATTTGCGTTACCAGGGCGATAAATTCGCCGGCTATTTCGACGCCAATACCTACCTGCTGATGACCAAAGCGCTCGATTATTTCGATCCTTCACGCGAAAACGACGGTAACCTGAACGCCACCATGGCGCGCAGCAAGGCCAATTTCCTGATCGCTTCATTCACGACCGACTGGCGCTTCACGCCAGCCCGCTCGAAGGAAATCGTCGCCGCGCTGCTCGCCAACGGACGCAATGTCTCCTATGCCGAAATCAGCCTCAATTTTGGCCACGACTCGTTCCTGATGGAAGACGCGCACTATCATGGCGTGGTCGACGCCTACCTGCGGAACATCAAGCTATGACATACACCCTGGGCCGCCCGGATTTTGACGTTATCGCCGCCTGGGTTGAA
>JAUYQT010000217.1 GCA_030697085.1 Azonexus sp.
GCCATGGCGAATTAAAGCCGTGTCGGTGCTACCCGAGTTCCGACTGGCGGTGACTTTTTGTGATGGCCGCAACGGGATTATCGATTGCTCGTCAATCCAGAACAGCAGCAATCCCGGCATTTACGCACCACTGGCTGAACCCGATTTCTTTTCACAAGTAATGCTTGAATTGGGTGCGCTGACATGGCCGAACGGGGCTGACCTTGATCCAGGCTGGCTACATGCAGAATTGGCAGATACGAAATCGTGGTCTGTCCTCTTTTAATTTTCGCCGAATAAAGTATCTATATCGAGTCTGACCCCGTTTTTTCGACCCCGTTTTTTCCTGATTCAAAAACGTTCCTTACCCGTCAATAATGGTGCAAAATGAAAACGAGCAATATCATCAAACTCACCTCTGCATTTATACTCGCCGCGCTAGCATTGGGGTGCGCTTCAAACAAGCCACAAAGTGCGACAGAGAAAGCACTGGGGGAGGAAATTGGCACTTTCGCTACCTTAGGTCCAGTTGCACTGACTTACGGTGGCGCAGGATCAGCATTTGTCGCCCAATATCTTGATACTGAGACTTATCAGATAACCTTCGCCAGATCTGAATCAAGGAGTAATGTGGCCAATATTGTCAGGAAAGTACTCAGCGAAAAAGGGCGCCCCACGTCTTCACAAGTGAAAAGTTCCAGCTTCGATTTTGCAGCAATGGTTGGATCAGGATTTGGTGGATTAAATCCCGCAGCAGTCAAAGTTGCATTGCGAGACGACAAAGACGGAAAAACGATAGTGACTGTTCAAGGCACCGCAAAAGAGGGGCTTATTAAGCAAGGTACTAGTGAAAAAGCGGTAAAGTTGGTCTCCTATGAAATAAGTGAGCAACTTAACTTATTATCCTCGGGAAAAACGGACGAAATTAATTAGCGGAATAGACTGAGTATCCTCTATCTTTTAAACATTCATTCATGATCTTTTCATGTGCGCGATACTCAGTTGATTTTGAAACGCCGCCACCTATGCCAGCACCGGTTACAGCTCCAGCGACTATAAATGGAATTGCAGGAGCAAATACAGCTCCTGCAATAGCTGCAGCGATACCAGCAACAGCTGTACCACCAATAGCCCCACCGTATGCTGTATTGCCCACTGCCTCCGTTGTTAAGTCGTATTGCTCTGCCACTTCCTTGCATTGAGCCAAATCCAACTCGTATTTTGAGGTATCTTTTATTACAGTCTTGTCAATAATAACCTGAGGTTTAGCAGCGCAACCCAAAATCACACAAGCTGAAAACACGGTTACCGACCGGAAAAAATTTCTTATTTGATAACTCCCGTGAAAAATCATCTTTAATATTCCATCCACCCTCTAACAGCACCTATCAGCAATTATTCCATAACTTATTAAGACTCAAAAATTTTTTTGCAAAGAAGCAAACATGGAACTAGATATATTTATCAAGGAAACTCTAATTCAGATTGCAAGAGGGATCCAATCTGCGAATGAAACGCTGGCCACAGCTCAAAAAATAGACGGCGCGCCCGAAAATTCTAAACTTTATATGCTTTCACCTGGGCATAAACATGACCAAGGAAATGGAATTCATTTTGATGTAGCAATAACATCAAACATTGAAGATGAAGGCAAAGGAAGCACAAAAGTGAAACTTGCAGTCGTAGAAATTGATTTAAGCGGCAAACTTTCAACTTCTGAACAAGCTATTTCACGAATTCAGTTCTCAGTTACTGTCAATCAATGGCACGGCTGATCGACCGTTTCACATAAAAAATTAGGGACAGACCACGGATTTCACTCAAGCAACCGCCTTGACCCACTCCCTTACACACAAGCCCGTTGGCATTACATATTCCCAATAAAAACAATGACTTGGTGATTTTTTACAAAAACACCCTACGAGACCTGCGCTCCTATACAAATCAATCAGTTACCGGCATCTTCAGCTTCGGCAATCGATGCCAAATGAGTTCTGTGTAATGCTATGGCCTTGACCGCCTCCGGATTCTGCGACGCTATGCGCAGCAGGGTTCTCGCGACCCCCGAAGGTTCGCGGCGGCCCTGTTCCCAATCCTGCAAAGTACGAACCGAAACGCCGAGCAACTTGGCGAACTCGCTTTGCGACATGCCGACACGATTGCGCGCTTCGGCAGCCGATACTTCGACGGCAGTTACCCGTGCCGCCTTGCCAGCAATCAGGGTCAGGTCTTGCATGAACACATTACTACGGTGCACCACCAAAAATAACAAAAACCATCAGGCCGCAATATGCTCAGGTGTCGCACGAAGCTTGATTTTCAGCGCCTTAATGACCTTGAGAATTGTTGAAAACTCCGGATTACCTGCCGGTGATAGCGCCTTATAAAGACCTTCCCGGGTAATGCCCGTATCACGCGCAAGTTGCGTCATACCTTGGGCGCGCGCAATGTCATTGAGTGCCGCACGAACCACCTTGCCGTCACCTGTGTCTTCATCAAGACAGGCATCAAGATATAGCGCCATGTCTTCATCGCTTTTGAGGTGATCAACCGGGTCCCAACGGGTAAATTGTTCGGTCATGGCTTCCACTCCTTTGAAATATCGATAGCCCGTTTAATGTCGGCGTCCTGCGTTCGCTTGTCACCACCCGCCAGCAATATAACCAGCACGGGGCCACTCTGAATGTAATAAAGACGGTAACCCGGGCCGTAATCAATCCGGATTTCGCTGACCCCGTCACGCACCGGCTTGGCATCACCAAAGTTTCCAGTTTCAGCGATCCGGCGCAGCCGGGCATTTACACGCATGATTGTCGAACGGTCTTTGAGCTTACTCAGCCACCGAGAAAACGTTTCACTTTGGACAATATCCAACATGGAACAAATGTAGCCCATGGATTACATCTGAGCAACAAAATACACCAACGGAGACAACGTGTGCATGAACACATTGCTACGGTGCACCGCCCAAAATAGCAAAAACCGTCAGGCCGTAATAAACCACGACAACTTGTGACTCGGTCTCACCGCCCCCCGAATGCTGCACCTTGCGCCAAGACACAAGCACCGATCCGACAATCTGTCACAGTCCACTGCGCCAAACCCGACTAGCATGAGGCTTATATAAGCCTTTGCCCGTAACGTGCACTGAATGACGACGCATCACAGCCCCCAACTCCGTACCCTGCCTGACCGTATCCGGCAAATCGCTCTGTTTGAAGTGGGCGGTCTGCTGCTGATTTCCCCGCCGTTTATCTGGCTCAGTGGCGTAGCTGTTCATGACTCGATTACGCTACTGGTCATCATTGCGTTCATTGCCGCGCTCTGGAATGCGGCTTACAACGTAAGCGGTAACCCAACGGCGTTCTTCCCTTCGTGCGCGCGATGACGAGAATTGCTCCCGAGACCAATCACTCACGGGAGCAACAGCGATGGCGGAACGAAAGAAGGGCAAAGGATCAAGGCGCGGCCGGCACGAGTGGCGATCCTTGTTGGCGAA
>JAUYQT010000220.1 GCA_030697085.1 Azonexus sp.
AGAAGCCGAGTTCCGCTTTTGCGTCCTGCGCCGTGACGAAGCGGGTGTTGTCGACCCGGATCGAATCGGCGACGCCTTCCGGTGTCAGCATTTCCACCCGCTTGGCGACCATGGCGCCGCAGGCGTCGGCATTTTCTTCGCACCATTTGAGTGATGCTGCATAGGCTTTCTGGAATTTTTCGATCAGTGCCTCATTGAGCGCGGCTTTGCCGAGCACGGTGATGCCGGCCTGCGGAATGCGGGCTTCGCGCTGCATCAGGCGACCCCACTCCTGAGTCAGATCGACGCTGCGATAAAGCTCGGGCGCGATGACGCTGACCGGAAACGAGCGCGTCTTGCGCAGTGCCATCGAGACGGCGGGTTCGGAGAGCAGGGCATGATCAACCCGGCGCGTGATCAGCAGTTGCATGGCGTCGAGCGGCGAGGCGACGTAGCGCAATTTGAAATCGCGCTTGACGTCCAGCCCCTGCTTTTCGGCCAGCGCCTGAAAGATGATGTCGGGCATGTCGGCGCGGAAAGGCATGGCGATTTCCTTGCCCTTGAAGTCGGCCAGCGTCTTCAGATTGTTCTCGCGCGACACCATCCACAGCACGCCCCAGGTCGAGACATTGAGCAATTGCAGCTTGACGCCGCGGTTGTAGAGGTTGGCGGCGACATTGGTCGGCATCGCGACAAAATCCGCCTTGCCTTCAATGGCCAGCACGCGCAACTGGTCGGGGTCTTTCCACGGGGCGAATTCGACGGTGTCGGCAATATCCTTCAGCGCGCCGCTTTCGATCATGTGAATCAGCGGATAGGACACCGCAGCGAATGGCCCGGCCAGCACGATTTTAGGAATTCTGGCCGGGCTCTCGGCCAGAACCGGCCCGGAAAAAACTGCGGCGACTGCCAACAGGCAGCCACCCAGCAGTTGATACATTTGACGCAAACCCGACATCAGAAATTACCCTTCCAGCTCAGTTGGAAACTGCGCCCGACCGCGAGGATTTCATTGCCGGAAACACCCTCGGTCAGATGCTCGTGGTAAGCCTTGTCGGCCAGATTTTTGACGGCGAGGCGCAAACTGTTGCGCTTATCGACCTGCCAGGTGGCGCCGAGGTCGGCGGTGGCAAAACCGGCGGTTGCGTTCTCGCTGCCTTTGGTGAACTGGGTCGCGATGCGATCCTGTTTGTCGACCAGACGCAGCGTGAAATCCGCCTTGACGCCCGGCATCACGTTGCCCAGCCAGCCCAACGAAACTTCATCGGCCGGCATCTGGAACAAGGGTTCGCCGAGATCGTCGTTCTCGCCGCGCACGCGGGAATAGCCGGCGCGCAACCACTGGCCGGAAACGAACTGCCAACTGGCGTGGGCTTCCAGTCCCTTGATCGTGGCGCTGCCGAGATTGACCGTCTTCTTGCAATTGGTCGCGTTGGCGGCCCCGCAAGCGCCGACGGCGGCGCTGCCGCTCATGATCTGGCCGGTCAGGTAATTGTCGATCTGATTGTAATAGGCCGAAATTCCGTAGTTGACCGTAGCATTTGCACCCTTGATGCCGATTTCAAACTGATCGGCCTTCTCGGCCTCGACTTCCGGGCTGCCGGCGTAGAAATAGCCGTCGCTGCGCAGGCCGGATTCGTAACGCTCGCGCATGCCCGGCGCACGGAAGGCGCGGGCGTAATTGGCATACGGGCGAAGCAGCGGCGAGACTTCATAAATTGCACCCAGGCTGCCCGAAACGGCGCTGTCCTTGCCGTCGAGGTCATTGGTCACGGCACCATTTTTCATGCTTTCGGCGTCACTCTTGACCGTGTCGTAACGCAGGCCGGCGAGCAGGTTTAACTTGCCGAAACGCATGTCGTCCTGAGCGTAGAAGCCAAGCGCCTTGATACTGGCATTCTGGAAAGGCGTATTGACGGCGAAGGTCGTGAAGTTCGGCTGGCTTGCCAGCAGGCGGTCCGGGTTGCCGGTCATTTCCCAGGCATTGACGCCGAAGGAAACCAGATGCTGCGGGTGCACCAGCCAGTCGGCCTTGGCATCGAAACCGTCCGTCTGGAAAGTCACGTCGGTAGTGCCGATGTCGCGCTTCAGGCCATTGGCCCAGGAGTAAATTGAGCGCTCCATTTCCTGACGATAAACCCGCACGTCCAGATTCAGCGGCGCCTCGCCCGTGCCCTTGCGGCTGTAGCCGAGTTCGGCCAGGCGGCGCTCCTGTTGCGGCGAGCGAACCGTGGTGCTGCTGACCCTGGGGTTGGCGTTTGGCCGGGTCGAGCCGGGATACCAGACATCCTCATCCTTGTGCTGTTGCAGCGACAGGCGCAATTGCTGCTGGGCATCGATCCGGAAACGGTACTGGCCGATGAAGGAATCCGAGTCGTAACCGGTGCGCGGCACGGTGCCATCCGGCGACTTGTAGTCATCAATGCGGGCCAGCGAGGCGCCGAGCATCACGGCGTGGTCGCCGCTGCTGGCGTTGACCACCGCGGTGCCACGCATGCCTTTGCTGGCACTGTCGTAACTGGCGCCGGCTTCAACGCCGATACCGGGAACAAACTTCGCCTGCGGCAGCAGCACGTTGATCGCGCCGCCCAGCGCACCTGTACCGTACAGCACCGAAGCGCCGCCCTTGACCACCTCAATACGCTCGGCCATGCCGAAGCTCATGAAGGAAGCGATGGCGCCGGCCGGCTGCGCCGAGTTGAAGCGCATGCCATCGACCAGCAGCACGATGCTGTCCTTGCCAAGGCCGCGAATGATCGGATTCTGGCCCTGAGCGCTGTCGTTCGAGATGGCAATGCCTGGCTCGCCGCGCAAAGCATCGCCGACATTGGCGGCACCGCGGCGGATGATTTCGTCACGATCGAGCGCCACGGTGGCCAGCGGCGTTTCAAGATCGCTGGTGGAATAACCCTTGGCAGTGACGTTGACCGCAGACAAGGTGTTCTCTTGCGCCTGGGCGGCAGAGAAGGCGAAAAGCAGGGAAAGTGCGACAGGTCGCAGACGCGGCAAGGCCATGGAAGCTCCGGAAAGAGGGGCTGGCTGGCGAATGGCTGGCTTGCCTGGGGGAATGGATTAGAAAGCCGGGAAATTGTAGTAGATGAGAATGATTGTTAATTTGATCTGGATCAGGGCCTATCGATGGTGGGGCGTTTTCAGGCCGTGCCTGTCATCAACGATAGGTAGAGTTTTGATCAAAGATTCAGTGAAGCCGAATTACAGTGGGAGATTTTTCCAGCGAAGGGAGGCATAAATTCCGCTGAAAAATGGAACTGCCTCGAAAGCTTGGCGATGCTGGTCAAGGGCTGCTTGGTGCCGTTGTCAAATTCTACTTTTGAACACGGTCAGAATGAAAGTGCTTATCGACAAGTGGATCATCTATCCCTCTGGCGATGTTCTGTACCCTTCCAGCTGCTTCGATCATTAGCCCAGAAGTATCGTTACCTGAGCAGAGAAAACCCAAATATTCAGCAAACGTAATATTTCCTGCCATGGCGAAGAGCATACATATATCAGCCATTGCTGATTTTTCGACTTTCACCTTTCCCCAGTCTTGCTGGAGAACGCTGGTTACGTCAGCATTGACCTTTGCTGCAGCCTGAAGGCCGCTGTGTAGCCCTGTTAAGCCAAAAAGCACCATGTTTATCTGCATCAAGCTATTTAGAGTAGCTAACTGCTGTGCTGTAAATGCGCGTGGCCGTCCAGTGCGGTCAATTGTCAGTGATCGGCCCAAAGGATCCACTTGGTGATCGGCATATAGGATCCAGGTCATGATCGGCGTAATGGAGCCAGTCTGTGATCGGCATATAGGATCCACCTGCTGATCGGCGGATTGGTTCCACTG
>JAUYQT010000241.1 GCA_030697085.1 Azonexus sp.
ACCGCACACAACGTTTACCTGATGGGCTCCTACACCAACCTGTTCACCGCCAAATTTGCCAAGAGTAGTCCCAACGCTGCTATTGACGGCATCGCAAACGGCGATCGCCTGCCTTATGCGCCACGTCACCTGGCCTCGCTCAATGTCGGTTACCAGCATCCGTTCGGGATTGATGCTCGGATCGGTGTGGACTATGTCAGCAGCCAGCAGCCCGACACCTTTGCGCGCGTTCTGCCACCGGTGGATGCAGCTCTCTCCGGTCTGTCCGGGACGATTCCGTCCTACACCCTGCTCAATGCTTCGATTCGTTACAAACCGCAAAACAGCAAGGCATCATTTTTCCTCAGCGGCCATAATCTGGCCAACAAGGAATATCTGGCGACCCGAGTCGATGGCATGGCTGTCGGTCGCACGCGGCAAGTCATCGGCGGGGTAAGCTACAACTTTTAGGCCACATTGACCGCAACTGGCCTGGCCAGAACCCGCAATATCTCGCACGTGATTGCCGGACGCAATCACGGCGAGGTTTTCCCCCCGATGGTCAGCGGCTGTGTATGCTTTCATTCCTGTTGCCATTGTTACCCGGAGGATCGTCATTCATGAATTTGACCGGAAAACCCCAAAAACTGATCTGCGCCGCCCTGCTGGGGCTAGGCGTCTCGCTCGCCGCCCAGGCCCAGGCGGCGGGGGTGGCTTATATCTCGAACCAGAATGGCGGCATCGGCGTCCTTGATCTGGCGACGCTCGAACTGACTGGTTCATTCGACGTCGGGGCCAAGGGGCCGCGCGGCATCGGCGTCACGGCTGACGGCAAGTATCTGGTCACTGCCAATAAGGACGATGCCAATGTTTCAATCATCGACCTGAGCACGCGCAAGGTCATCAAGCACGTCAAGATCGGCAAGAACCCGGAGTTCGTGCGTGTGCTCGGCAACAAGGCTTTTGTCACTTACGAGCCCAGCTCCAAGGGTGGCCCGCCACCCAAACCCGGTGCCGTCGTGGTCGAGGCGAAGGATGACGACGATGACAATGTCCCGGCCCGGATCGCGATTGTCGATATCAGGAAAGGCAAGGTTCTCAAGGAAATCACCAGCGGCCCGGAAACGGAAGGCATCGAGTTCACGCCGGACGGCAAGCGCATGATTGTGACCAACGAGGCCGACAACACCATTACCTTGCATGACATTCGCAGCGGCAAACTGCTCAAAACCGTTCCCACCAGCCAGTACGGCGATCGGCCGCGCGGCATCAAGGTGTCGCCAGACGGCAAGCGCTATATCGCAACGCTCGAATTCGGCAATAAACTCCTCATTCTTGATGACAAGCTCGACCCGATCAAGACGGTGGAAACCGGCAAGACGCCTTACGGCATTGCCTTTGATCGGTCGGGGCAGCGCATTTTTGTCGCTGCGTCACGGGCCAATACGCTGCAGGTTTTTGATGCCACGTCCCTTGAAAGAATCAAGGACATCCCGAGTGGTGAACGTTGCTGGCACTTTACTTTCACCCCGGATGACAAGCAGATTCTGCTCACTTGCGGTCGTTCCGACGAGGTGATCGTGATTGATGCGAAGACGCTGGAAGTGACCAAGCGCATACCCAACAAGGGCATGCCCTGGGGTATCGTCACTTATCCGAAGGCGTTTGGCAGCCTCGATCAGCCATAACGACCGACTGCCAAGGGGGGGGCTCCGGCGCCGTGCAGGGCTTTGAAAAAACCCTGACGGCGTTCGGTCAGCACAGACAGTTGGGCGGCCAAGGTGAATCGTCTCTAAGCCAGCCCAAGCCGGCCCAAGCTTCAGGCGGCCTGTTTGCTTTGCGCCGAAGCTGCTTCGCGTGAGCGTTTGGCCTCGTCGAGCAAATAACGCTGGTAGTCGTCCAGGTCGCCATCGAATGGTTCGATACCCCCCCGCGAGACGAGCCAGAATTCATCACATACGGCACGCAGCAGCGCGCGGTCGTGGCTGACCAGCATGACGGTGCCTTCAAACTCGTTGAGCGCAACGCTGAGCGCTTCGCGGGTGGACAGGTCGAGGTGATTGGTCGGTTCGTCGAGCAATAGAAGATTCGGACGTTGCCAGACGATCATGCATAGCACCAACCGTGCCTTTTCGCCGCCGCTCATCGTACCGACCGTTTGCCGGACCATCTCGCCGCCGAAATTAAAGGTGCCGAGGAAATTACGCAATTCCTGCTCACGCCCCGGCACATTGCCGCGGCCTGATGCGATGGCCTCTTTGGCGAGGCGAACCATGTGCTCGAGCGGCGTGTCCTGCGGCCGCAGCACGTCAAGTTCCTGCTGCGCGAAGTAGCCGATGCTCAGCCCCTTGCCTTCGGTGACTTCGCCGCTGATCGCTGTCAGGTCGCGGGCAATGGTTTTGACCAGTGTCGATTTGCCCTGACCGTTGGCACCCAGAATGCCGATACGTTGGCCGGCATGGACTGAACGGTTGATGTTGCGGACGATGACAGTCGGCGCGCTGCCGGCCGGCGCATCTTCTGCCGGCGGGTAGCCGATGACGGTGTTGACCATCGAGAGCATCGGGTTGGGCAGATTTTGCGGTTCCTGGAATTCGAAAGTGAATTCAGCATCAGCCAGCACCGGGGCGATTTTTTCCATCCGTTCCAGCGCCTTGACCCGGCTCTGCGCCTGCTTCGCCTTGCTCGCCTTGGCTTTGAAGCGGGTGATGAAAGATTGCAGGTGCGCGATTTTTTCCGCCTGCTTGGCCACTGTGGCCTGTTGCAGCAACATCTGTTCGGCGCGCATATCTTCGAACTTGGTGTAATTGCCGCCGTAACGCACCAATTTGGCATTGTCGATATGCAGCGTGACCTCGGTGATGGCGTCGAGGAATTCGCGGTCATGGCTGATCATCACCAGCGTGCCCGGATAACGCTTGAGCCAGGCTTCGAGCCAGACGAGGGCGTCGAGGTCAAGGTGGTTGGTCGGCTCGTCGAGCAACAAAATGTCGGACGGGCACATCAGGGCGCGGGCCAGTTGCAGGCGCATCCGCCAACCGCCGGAAAAACTGTTGACTGGATTATTCAGCTCGGCGACCTTGAAGCCGAGGCCGAGAATCAGCGATTGCGCCCGCGATTCGGCATCGTGTTCGCCGGCGTCGTTCAGCGCCATGTAGGCTTCCGCCATGCGCATGCCGTCGTCGCTCGCCTCGGCGTCATGCACTTCGTTGCGCGCCGCCAGTAGGGTGACGTCACCGTCGATGACGAAATCGGTCGCCGATTGTTCGGTTTCCGGCATGTCCTGCGCCACCTGCCCCATCCGCCATTGTTTGGGAATGGAATAGTCGCCGCCATCTTCGTGCAGCGTGCCATTGAGCAAGGCAAACAGCGTCGATTTGCCGGCGCCGTTGCGGCCGACCAGGCCGACTTTCTCGCCGGGATTGATGGTGATGGAGGTCTTGTCGAGCAGCACTTTCGAGCTGCGGCGCAAGGTGACGTTTTTGAGAATAATCACGGGCAAAGCTTTCTGAAGGGTGGCGCATGACTGCTGCTGAAGCATTCTGCGCTTACAAAAAAACAGGCACTCAAATCATCGGCTCGGGGGTGAGTGAATGGCTTGAGTGCTGAGGTCTTGCGTCGAGGCGCCATGAACGGCGCGGCAAAATCAGGCGTTCGGCGTGGTCTCGCCGGTGGGTGTCGCATCAGGCGTTTCGGTGGCGGGATCGTTTTCGTCAGCCGCTTTTTTGGCCAGCTTTTGCTGACGCTTTTCTTCCTGCTTGCTCTTCTTTGCCAGATCCTTTTGGCGTTTTTCGAACTGATAGTTTGGTTTGGCCAAGAGGTTACCTTTAAGGGTGGCAAATGCCGATTGGCGCCGCTTGACTCTGCTGGAAAGCAGCGCGATCAAGCCGCGAAAACCAAGCATTATGCCACTATCGGAGGCTCAGCAGTCCGCCTTTGTGAAGCGGCGAGATGTTGAATCGGCAATCAATGCTGCGTCACTATCTCAGGCATCGTCAGTTTTTGCCTGTGCCAACTCGTCATACAAGGCCTCCACGCGCTCCCTTGCCCACGGGGTGCGGCGCAGAAATTTCAGGCTGGAGGCAAGGCTCGGCTCGTGGGTAAAGCAGCGGATGGCGATTTGCCGCCCGAGGGTTTCCCAGCCGTAGTTGGTGACGAGCGCTTGCAGCATCATTTCCAGTGTGATGCCATGGCGTGGGTTATTGGTTTGCGGCGTATTCATGGTTTCTCCTTGCGGGCAACTTGCATCGTGAAGCCCGGATTGAAGCGTCGATGATGACAGTAAGCGCGGCCGGCACAAAGAATCGCGTTGCGAATGTCGTTTTGGGCAATAAAAACAGGTTGACCGTAGCCGTCGCTTGTCAGCCTGCTGGGGGGGGATGGCTTATTCGTTTGTAATAATCATGTAATGTTTGGAGATTAGGATGCCGGTTTTTAATCGAGATACAACGATGGAATTGTTGCTGTGGCGCCATGCCGAAGCCGAGGATGGCGAGGATGATCTGAAGCGTCGCCTGACTGAGCGCGGCGAGAAGCAGGCGCGACTGATGGCGAAGTGGATACGCGAGCATCAGCCGAAGGATTTGCGCATTATTGTCAGCCCGGCGGTACGCACCCGGCAGACGGCCGAGGCGCTTAAATTGCCCTTTGAAATCGAGCGAAAAATTGCTCCTGAAGCCTGTGTCTCAGCCTTGATCGCCGCTTCGGGGTGGCCGCAGGCCAGCGGTGCGGTTCTGATTGTTGGTCATCAGCCGTCGCTGGGGTGCATGGCCTCTTTGCTGCTGGCCGGGCATGAGGCTGAGTGGACGATCAAAAAAGGGGCGTTATGGTGGCTGACCAACCGCGTTCGTCGCGGTGAAACCCAGACTGTCCTGCGGGCGGTGATACCGGCCGAGTTTCTCGAGTAGACAAAGCGCCGTCTTTGCCGTGCAATAAGCCCTTTGCATCAGCAGATGGAGAGAGGCATGGCGACAAGAAAAAATAGCGTTCCACCCCCAGAGGCCTCGGCGGCCCCCGCGGTTAGTAAAAAGCCGGTGGTGCGGGCTGAGCGAAAGCGCGCCGTGGCGCGTGGCGATGTGCCGCCGGTGCTGGCGGCGCCGGCGATTGAAATCTTCAGCATCAATGCTGCGGTCGACGCGGCGCAAGAGTCAAAAATGGGCGCCCTGCAGGATGTCATCGCCGGTATGCCGGTTGATGAATCGATGGCCTTGCTGAGAGGTTTGTTGAAGCAGCAGCGGATGACGGTCGGGGTGCAGACGCCGAATCCGGACGAGGATTTGGCCAAGGATTGGCGCAAGGGCGCTTATCCCTATAAAAACCTGATGCAGCGGCGCAATTACGAGCGGCAAAAATATCGTCTGCAGGTTGAGTTGCTGAAGCTCCAGGCTTGGGTCAAGGAAACCGGGCAAAAGGTGGTGATTCTATTTGAAGGGCGTGATGCGGCCGGCAAGGGCGGTACGATCAAGCGTTTGATGGAGCATTTGAACCCGCGCGGCGCACGCGTCGTGGCGCTGGAAAAACCGAGTGAAATCGAGCAGGGCCAATGGTATTTCCAGCGTTACGTACAGCATTTGCCGACACGCGGCGAGATCGTGCTGTTGGATCGCTCCTGGTACAACCGGGCGGGTGTCGAGCGCGTCATGGGTTTTTGTTCGGATCAGGAATACGCCGAGTTTGTCCGCCAGGCGCCGGAGTTTGAACGAATGCTGGTGCGCAATGGCACGCATCTGATCAAGTTCTGGTTTTCGGTCAGTCGCGACGAGCAGCGCCGTCGTTTTGGCGAGCGCAAGGTGCATCCGCTGAAGCAGTGGAAATTGTCACCAATCGACCTCGCCTCACTGGATAAATGGGACGATTACACCAAGGCCAAGGAGGCGATGTTTTTTCACACCGATACTGCCGATGCACCATGGACGGTGATCAAATCAAACTGCAAAAAACGGGCACGGCTCAATGCCATGCGCTATGTGCTGCATAAATTGCCCTACAACAATAAAGATACCGACCGGATCGGCAACCTGGACCCGCTGATTGTCGGCCGGGCCAACGTGGTTTATGAACGTGGCGAGCAGCAGGGATTGCCGATTCTGTAAGGGTGGGTCAGCCTGAAATGGTGAATTTTGGCCATTTTTTCGGGTTGACCGTGGCGGCCTCG
>JAUYQT010000250.1 GCA_030697085.1 Azonexus sp.
TTGGCTGTGAGCGCGAGGTGGTCCACTCAAACATCCGCCTCGACCAGCCCGCCATCCTTCTCCATCCACGCCCGTCGGCCCGCCGCTTCGCCTTTGCCCATCAGCAGGGTAAAGGTGGTGGCCATTTCGACGATCATTTCGCGGGAAGCTTTAAAGGGAACCAGCCGGCGGGTATCCGGGCAGAGCGTGGTTTCCCAGAGCTGGTCGGGGTTCATTTCACCGAGACCCTTGAAGCGGGAGACGGTGATCTTGTTTTCCGAAACGCCTTCGTCGGCCAGCTTGGTCAGTGTTTGCTGCTTTTCGGCTTCGTCGAGGCAATAGATCTTGCGGGTGTGGCCGCGTGCTTCGACATCGACGCGGAAGAGCGGCGGCTGGGCGACGTGGATATGACCGCGTTGAATCAACGCTGGAAAGTGCTTGAGGAACAGCGTGAACAGCAGCACCTGAATGTGGCTGCCATCCACGTCGGCGTCGGACATCACAATGATGCGGCCGTAACGCAAGCCGCTGACGTCGACCGTGTCGATCTGCTCAATGCCGTGCGGATCGACGCCGACTGCCACTGAAATATCGTGCACTTCGTTGTTCTTGAAGAGCTGGTCGCGGTCGACTTCCCAAGTGTTCAAAACCTTGCCGCGCAAGGGCAGCACGGCCTGGGTTTCCTTGTCGCGGCCTTGCTTGGCGGAGCCACCGGCCGAATCGCCCTCAACGAGAAAAATCTCGTTGCGGCTGAGGTCTTCGGATTCGCAATCGGTCAGTTTGCCGGGCAGGGTGGCGATGCCGGAGGATTTCTTCTTTTCCACCTTCTGAGTGGATTTCATCCGGTTCTGCGCCGCCTTGACGGCCAGTTCGGCAATCTTCTTGCCATACTCGGCATGGCTGTTCAGCCACAGCTCGAACGGGTCGCGGACCATTTGCGAGACCAGCTTGTAGGTGTCGCGGCTGGTCAGCTTTTCCTTGGTCTGGCCCTGGAATTGCGGGTCGAGCACCTTGGCGGAGAGCAGGTAGGTCATCCGGCCGCAGACATCTTCCTGCGCCAGTTTGACCTTGGCGGGCAGGATGGCGTGGTGGTCGGCGAAGGTCTTGATCGCCTCGAAGACGCCGGCCTTGAGCCCGGCCTCGTGCGTGCCGCCGTCCAGCGTCGGGATCAGATTGACATAGCTTTCCGGCTTGCCGCCGCCTTCCTCGAACCAGGCCAGCGCCCAGGTGGCGCCTTCGCCGACGGCGAAACCGTTGGCGGTTTCAACAAATTTTTCGCTGACGAAAATCGGCACGATCGGCTCGCCGACCATCATTTCGGCCAGGTAATCGGCCATGCCGTTCTGGTAGCACCAGGTCTTCTTGGGAAATCCCTCGATTTCCAGGTCGACCGTAACATTCGGCATCAATACGGCTTTCGAGCGCAGCAGGTGCTCCAGTTGCGCCAGATTGACCTTCGGTGAATCGAAATACCTGGGGTTGGGCTGGATGCGGACGGTGGTGCCGGTGTTGCGCTGGCCGCAATCGCCGATCCGGGTCAGCGGCTCGGTGACGAAACCATCGCCAAAGGCAATCCGGTAAATGCCGCCGCCGCGCTTGATTTCGACCTCCAGTCGGGTCGACAGCGCATTGGTCACCGAGACGCCGACGCCATGCAATCCACCCGAGAAGCGGTAGGCGTTGCCGGCTTCCTTCTTGTTGAACTTGCCGCCGGCGTGCAGCTTGCAGAAAACCAGTTCGACTGCCGGTCTGCCTTCTTCCGGATGCATTTCGACCGGAATGCCGCGGCCGTTGTCGGTCACCTCAATGACGCCGTCGGCCCGCACCAGCACCGCAATTTTCTTCGTGTAGCCGGCCAGCGCCTCGTCGGCGGCGTTGTCGATGACTTCCTGGACGATGTGGGTCGGGCAGGTCGTTCGGGTGTACATGCCCGGGCGTTCCTTGACGGGTTCAAGGTCTTTCAGGACGCGGATGGAGGAGGCGGAGTAGTCAGTCATGGATTTTCAAAAACAAGGGAGTGTTGCGGTCGACCGCGAAAAACAGAGGAAAACGGCGTGGATTCTAACTCGCTCCATTCACCTCGGGCGTTCGCATATTTACTAGAATGGGTGGCTGTTTAAAGTGAAGATGGAAGAACAATGGCCGGAGCCAGCCTGCTTACCCTGATTGACGATATTGCGTCTGTCCTCGATGACGTCGCCTTGATGACCAAGGTGGCGGCCAAAAAAACGGCCGGTGTACTGGGTGATGATCTGGCCCTGAATGCCGAGCAGGTTTCCGGCGTGCGGGCTGAGCGTGAATTGCCGGTGGTGTGGGCGGTGGCGGTTGGCTCGCTGAAAAACAAGTTGATTCTGGTGCCGGCGGCGCTGGCGATCAGCGCTTTCATCCCTTGGGCCGTGACACCGTTGCTGATGATTGGCGGCTTTTATCTCTGCCTCGAAGGTGTCGAGAAATTGGCGCATAAGTGGCTGCATGCGCCAGAAGAAGCAGCGGCACAGCACGCCGATAAATTGGCCGCACTGGCGGATGAAAATGTCGACATGGCGGTCTTTGAGGCCGACAAGATCAAGGGAGCGATTCGCACCGATTTTGTGCTCTCGGCAGAAATTATTGTGATTGCGCTGGGTACGGTGGCGAGTCAGCCCTTTTCTTCGCAGGTTGCGGTATTGGCCAGCATCGGCCTGATCATGACGGTGGGGGTTTATGGCATCGTCGCCGGGATCGTCAAGATGGACGATATCGGATTTTATCTGCTGAAAAAATCCGGGGCCGTGGCTCGCTTGATCGGCAAGGGCCTGGTGCTGGCTGCACCAAAATTGATGAAGGCGCTAACCGTCATTGGCACCGTGGCGATGTTCATGGTCGGCGGCGGTATTCTCAGCCACGGCCTGTCGCCGGTTCATCACGGCATTGAGCAGGTTGCCGGCATGGTCGGCATGCTGGGTGGCGTGGTCTCGCTGGTGCTGGATATCGGGGTGGGGTTGCTTGGTGGTGTACTGGCGCTATTTGTGGTTAAGGGCGTGGCCCGCGTGATGGCGGCGGTGAAAGGAAAAAATCATGAGTAAGGCGCTTCGCCTTTCCGAAAAACAGTTTCGTTTTGGTCTGTGGATTGTCGCCATTGTTTTTGCCAGTTTTTTGATTGGGCTGGGTGGGACGGTGGTCCAGAATCTGCCGCAAGATTTGCCAAAAACCGGAGGCTTGACCAGCGATTAGTGGCCGGTATCGTTGAACACTTTAGTCCCGGACATGTCTATATCACGATAAAAACCTTTGCCTTGCCTGCCGATGTCGCTGATGCTTTGCGTTGTGGTCGAAAAATTGACGCCATCCGTTTGCTGCGTGTGAGCTGGAAAATTGCGGGTGGCAGAAAAAGCAATGGCACCACTATTTGTGTCATATTCATGAAAGAGAATTCGGGAAAGGTCGCTGGATAATTGCCGAACTCCTTAGCCCGATAGTCCCGGGGAATGGGTATTTACGCGATTAGTGCCATCCCGCAGACTGCCTCCCCGATTCTTTCTGCGCCGCAATGTTGAATATCCGTAACGTCAAATCTGTATTGTTGCGGGTATGACTGCGGCAATAGTGCTATTTTGGATAAGTCACTTTCGCTTCACCATCCTTTGGATTTTTGATATTCGTTCATGCTTGGTCATAATCCTCAAGATAGCCTCCCACGACCACGCAAGCGTTGGAAACTTTATCTTTCCGTCGTCAGCCTCTTTCTGTTTATAGCGATTGCTGTCGTCGGCTGGATTGAACTGAAGGAATCCCATTTTCAGGCCTGGTACTTCACCAAACAGGCGCAAGCCTCGACCTGGACTGTTGAAAGCGGCGGCGACAAGAATATCTGGTTGCCCAGCGCCGGGCCGTATGATCAACGTCTGGGCTATGCGCAAATCCACGCTTTCCTGCCACGCCTGACGAGTGCCGGTTTTTCGATTAGTGCTCAGGCAAGGCAGTCAGCCGGCTTCCGCTCGCTTGTCGAACGGGGATTTTTCCCGATTTATCGGGAGAAATCCCGGGCCGGCTTGAGAATTCTTGATCGGCGCGACCAAGCGCTCTACACCAGTCGCTATCCCCGCATGCATTACGCCAGCTTTGAGGCGATTCCCCCGGTGCTGGTCGAAGCGCTGCTCTACATCGAAAATCGTGACCTGCTCGACCCAAGTGTGCCGAAACTTAATCCGGCGGTCGATTGGGGACGACTTTCCCGAGTTGCGGTGGACCAGGCCCGGCGCAAACTCAAACTGGGTGGGGGCCGGGCCGGGGGCAGTACATTGGCAACGCAGATTGAAAAGTTCCGCCACTCCCCGGGCGGACGAACCCAAAATGCCGATGACAAGTACCATCAGATGATTTCTGGCACGCTGCGCGCTTATCAGGACGGTGAAGAAACGCTGCCCGCCCGCCGGCGCATTGTGCTCGACTTCTTCAACTCGGTTCCCCTGGGCGGTGTCGCCGGCTACGGCGAAGTCAATGGTCTGGGCGACGGGTTGGGCGCCTGGTACGGACGGGATCTCGCGACGATCAATCAACTGCTGCATGACGCCGCGGCCGACCCTATTGAACGGGCAACCGCCTTCAAGCAGGCGCTATCCCTGCTGGTTGCTCAACGCCGTCCCTCGGGTTTGCTGGGCGACACCACGGGCCGCCTGAATGCCCTGACCGATAGTTATATCCGCCTGCTGGGTGACGACAAACTGATCCCGGACGACCTGCGTCAGGCGGCGCTCAATGTGAAAATAAGTCCTGCCCGCCAGGCTCGCCTCGACGAAGATATTTCGTTTATTGAGCGGAAAGCGGTCAACGAAATCCGCGGCACACTCGGTGATCTGCTCAACATCGAGAATTTATACACGCTCGACCGTATCGATCTTGACGTCCGCAGCACCTTCGATGGTCCCAGTCAGCAAGCCGTTACGCGTCTCCTTGGTCGCCTGAAGAGTCCCACCTATCTGGCTTGTGCCGGCCTCAAGGAGGCGCGGCTACTGGCCAAGGGTGATCCTCAACAGGTTAATTACAGTTTCACCCTCTACGAGCGCATGCCGGAGGCCAATGTCTTGCGTATTCAAGCCGACAATCTGGATCAACCGCTTGATATCAACGCGGGAACGAAGCTCGATCTCGGTTCGAGTGCCAAGTTTAGAACGCTGGTTTCCTATTTGCTGGTGATCGCTGACCTGCATCAGCGCTATGCCTCGCTAAGGTCGGAGGCGTTGGCCGAGGTGCCGCGCCACCCGGCTGATCATCTGAGCAACTGGGCGATCGAAAGCCTGCGCAGCAAGCCGGAAATGACCCTTGAAGAATTGCTGGAAGCGGCGATGGAACGCCGCTATTCAGCGAGTCCCGGTGAAACTTTCTTTACTGGTGGCGGCATCCATCGCTTCAGTAATTTCAAGCATGATGAAGATGGTCAGCAACCGAGCGTGGCGGAAGCGCTTGAGCAATCGGTGAATCTGGTTTTTATCCGCCTCATGCGCGACATCGTTCACTACCATGCCTACGAAGCGGTCAATGCACCAGCTCGTCGTTTGCGAGATGGTGACAATGCTGTTCGTCAGGCTTTTCTTAACCAGTTTGCTGAACGGGACGGTCTGGGATTTCTTCGCAGCTACTGGCACAAATATCGCGACATCGCGCCCGAAGAGCGCCTCGTAATTCTCAGTGATTCCGTGCCATCGCGGCAGGTCCCCCAAGCGGCGGCTTACCTGGGTGTTCTGCCGAAAAGCGATTTCTCCAGTTTCGCAGGCTTTATGCGCCAGCGTCTGGGAGACAAGGCGGGCACTGAACGCGGCCTGCGGCAATTGTTTGATGCCCATGCCAGCCGTCAATATAGTTTGGCTGATCAAGGCTATCTGGCTCGTGTGCATCCGCTCGAACTCTGGTTGGTCGGGCATTTGCAGCGCAATCCTGAGGCAACGTTGAAAGACGTCGTGGCGGCCAGTATCGAGGCGCGTCAGGCCGCATCGCAATGGCTCTTCGCTACGCGCTTTAAACATGCCCAGCAAGTGCGTATCAACATCATCGTCGAGGTTGTGACTTTTGAACGGATCGCAGAGGAATGGCGGCGTCTGGGCTACCCTTTTGAACATCTTGTGCCCTCGCTGGCAACCGCCATCGGCAGTTCAGCCGATCGACCGGCCGCCCTTGCCGAG
This sequence comes from Azonexus sp., assembly GCA_030697085.1. Taxonomy (GTDB): domain Bacteria; phylum Pseudomonadota; class Gammaproteobacteria; order Burkholderiales; family Rhodocyclaceae; genus Azonexus. The sequence goes on from JAUYQT010000250.1 coordinate 6,138, forward strand.
TTGATGGGCATTGTTGCAAACGATGGTATTCGACGGCCAACGGTACGGATTGATGAATTGCTCTTTGCTGCCGGGACGCCGTTTGAAACCCAACTCAAACGCCAGTCCGAATCAGGGGTGAGGGTGATGCCCGTCGAAGTCGCTCAAGTAACTCGCCGTGCGCTGTTGCGTGTGGTGGATAGCGGAACGGCGCGTCGCGTCAAAGCGGTTTATCGGGATGCCAGCGATGCGCCGCTGGCTGTGGGCGGCAAGACGGGCACGGGCGATCACCGTAGTAAAGTCGTCGACGCCAATGGCAATGTACGCAGCACCCGGGTGATGAATCGTGCCGCAACTTTTGCCTTCTACATTGGCGACCGATTCTATGGCGTCGTGACCGCCTTTGTGCCGGGTTCGCAGGCGGCGAACTATGACTTTACTTCGGCGCTACCAGTACAGATTCTCAAAGAAATAGAGCCTGCGCTGCGGCCGCTGATTTCGGATCGCCCAGCGGCTGAGGCGCGCTGTCAGGATTAGCCGTCGGCGGCCTTGCCTGCGCTGCGCCTTACATTTTGTTGCAATAGCACGTCATCCCGGCTTGGCTTTTCCACGTTAAGCAAAGACGACTATTGAAAGAAATGAAAATAATGAAACGTATCCTGATGGTGCTGGCGGCGACAGCCGGCCTTGCCTCACCCGTGCTTGCTGCCGATTTTGGTGTATCGGTGAATATTGGCCAGCCCGGTTTTTATGGTCAGCTCGATATCGGCGGCTTCCCCCGGCCGGCCCTGATTTATTCACAGCCCGTCCTGGTTCACCGGGCTCCGCACCGTCCTCCGCCGATTTATTTACGGGTTCCTCCCGGCCATACCAAGCACTGGAGCAAGCACTGCCACAAATACAACGCCTGCGGTCAACCAGTTTATTTCGTCAAAAATGACTGGTACAACCGCGAATACGCCCCGCGTTACCAAGCGCAGCGTAGCGAGCATCGCGGTGGTGGGCGTGATCAATACCGGGATAACTATCGCGGCGACGACAGGGGCGACAATCGGCATGATAGCCGTGGCAATGACCACGACAGAGGGCATGGACGCGGTCGCGATCATGACCGTGATCGTGACCGCTAGACAATTCGGCTAGCCTGAAAATGGCTGATTGGCATGGTGGACTCAGGGTTTCTTCAGCAGTCCCTGCAGCGCGGCGAAAGGATTGTGCGTCGCACCACCGCCACGCGCCGAGCTGGTATCGGTATAACCGCGATCAGCCTCGATCTGCTTCTGGTGCTCGTTATCGTGGCAATAAATGCAGAGTAGCTCCCAGTTGCTGCCGTCGTTCGGGTTGTTGTCGTGATTGTGGTCGCGGTGGTGAACGGTGAGTTCACGTAGATTAACCTGGGTGAATTCACGCGTGCAGCGGCCGCAGATCCACGGGTAAAGTTTCAGTGCCCGCTCGCGGTAGCCTTCGGCACGCGTATCAGCGGCTTTGCGGGCATCGCTGACCACTTTATCCAGGCGGTTATGGTTGATCACTTTCATACTCGACTCCTTGGTTTTTTCCGGATTTTACGCTGCAGCCCGTAAAATTCGCCCTCCCCAATTGCGATTTTTCCCTATGCCACGCATCAAAATCGACCTCCCTGAAAAATTCAGTTTTTCGACTGAAATTCCCATCTACATCAACCACATCAACTACGGTAATCATCTCGATAACTCGGCGTTGATCGCGCTGGTTTCCGAGGCTCGCGTACGGTTTTTCAAGGCATTCGGCTATACCGAATTGAATGTCGAAGGCTGCGGCATCGTTGTCGCCGATGTCGCCGCGCAATACAAATCCGAAGCCTTTTACGGTGAAGTGCTGGTTTTTGAGATGGCTGCTGATGACTTCAATAAATACGGCTGCGATCTCGTCTGGCGGATCGGCGACAAAGTGAGCGGCCGCGAAGTGGCGCGGGGCAAGACCGGCATCATGTTTTTCGATTACGCCGCCCGCAAGGCGGCGCTGGTGCCAGCGGCTTTTGTCGCCAAGGTAAGTGCCTGATCCGATGATTCCGATTCGTTACGTCGAACCGGTTTTCCGTCCTCCGAGCGAATCGGCATCGCTGATTCTGCCGGTGACCGATGGTTGCTCCTGGAATGAATGCACCTTTTGCGAGATGTACACCGCGTCACAAAAGAAATTTCGGGCGCGCGAAGAGGTGGAAATTCTGGAAAGTATTCGTCTTTGCGGCGAACGCTCCAGTGCCCATACCGGTGATCAAATACGGCGAGTTTTTCTAGCGGATGGCGATGCGCTGGTTCTCCCCACCCGGCGCTTGTTGAGCATCCTGAGCGCCATAAAAACCCACCTGCCGGCGGTGCGCCGTATTTCCAGCTACTGCTTGCCGCGCAATTTGCGTAAAAAATCCCAGTCGGAAATCAACGAACTGGCGGCGGCCGGGCTGAGCATGGTCTATGTCGGCGCCGAATCGGGTGACGATACGGTGCTTGCTGCGGTCAACAAGGGAGAAACCCATAAAACAACTTGTGAGGCACTCGAAAAGTTTGCCCAGGCAGGCATCACCCGTTCGGTGATGATTCTCAACGGGCTGGGTGGTAAGGTTTTTTCTCGTCAGCATGCCGACAACTCGGCGCGTTTGGCCAACGAAACGCAGCCAGAATATCTGGCGACGTTGGTGGTCAGTTTTCCTCAGGGCGAACAGCGTTTTCGGGCCGGCTTTCCCGCCTGGCAGCCGCTTGATCAGCATGAGCTATTTGTTGAGATGGAACAGTTTTTGTCGGCGCTTGAACTCAAGCGCACCGTGTTCCGTAGCGATCACGCCTCCAACTGGCTGGTTTTAAAAGGCACGCTCGGGGCCGACAAGGCGCGTTTGCTCGCTCAGGTCAGGCAGGCCATAGCGGCGCCCGATCAAGCGCTATTACGGCCGGGGTGGGCGCGGGGGCTGTAGGTCTCGGGCCTTTTGTCACCAGCGTATCCGCGCTGGTTTTTTGGGTGCGCTGGCGAGGTTGGATTTTTAACCTTTTTCCCGGTTGACCGTGGCGGAAGGAAAAGCCTTTGCCTGAAGTTCTGCGCTTGCGCTGGCGATCAACGCCAGCGCAAGCTGAGCTGTCATTCCGTCGCGGTCCCGTATTGGCGAATATTCG
>JAUYQT010000246.1 GCA_030697085.1 Azonexus sp.
GTAGATGGTGTCCTGCGGCCAGAGGACGAGGTCGAACAAATAAAAGCGCCGGGTATCGAGATCGAACAATACGGCCTGCCGCCCGTTCCAGGGCAGCCAGCAGAGGCCGTAGAAGATGAGCTGGGTGAGCCAGACAAACGCCCAGCGCCATTTTTGAAAATAGCCTTTGATCGAACGCGGATAGACCTTGGCATCGACGTCGACCGGCTTGATTTCGATAACACGCTTGTGGGGGCTGGGCTTAGACATGTTGATCCAGATAATAGGCCGGCAGCACGGCCTGAGCGGTGGCGAAGAGCTCGCGCTCTTCAAATTGTACGTGGGCTTTGAGCAGACTAGCGAAGGGCTTGAGTGAGGTCAGGTCGCCAGATTCGATGCGCGCAACCAGATCGCGCATTTGCCGATGCTCATCCAGCGTGCGCTGAACCAGCGCCGACTCCCCAACGACAGCGAGTTGTGGCAACACGCCCTGCTCTTCTTCCTGAAAATGTGGCGCCAAATCTTCCCGAAAAATTTTCGGCACACTGAACAAGAGGGCCGCTTGCCCGGCAGCATCATCGGTTCTGGCAATACGCAGGGCGAGAACCAGGGCGCTGTGATGTTCGCGCGACAGCGCCAAAAGTACCGGCGAGCGCTTCATGATGAGCCCCGTGAGATTAAAGCACCGCGCCTGACGCTGATCAGGATGGTCAAAACAAACAGGGCCAGACTGAGGGCGTTGAAGAGGCCGCCTAACTGGCGTAACGACCACCAATCACCGAGGTTGCCGAGAACGCGCAGCGCCAGAGAAAACTGTACAGCCGCCAGTGGCAGATAAAAAAATGGGTGATAGGGAATTTTTACCCGCATCACGGCGGGGAAAATAATCGGCGCATGACCAATCACCATCGAAAATACGAAGCCAAGGAAGATGGCGTGCAAGGCGCCATCCCGCCAGGGATGGCCATTTTCAAAGGCGCCGGCGAGACCGAGTAAAGCGCCGATGGCGAGCCAGGCATAGGCGGCCAGCAGGCAAACCGCAACAAAACGCGTCAAGCCGGTTTGTTTAACGGTGTGCCGGGCGATGTCGTAACGGAAAAGCCAGAGGGCCAGAATCAACCAGGCTGCGGCCAGCAATTGGCTGGCGTGAGGCAGATGAAACAAGATACCGGCAGCGGCGAAGACGATGAGCCCGAGGACCGCAATGAAGATTTTTTTGGCTTGCGGCCGGGGAGGCAAAAAGCGGGTTAATTCCAGACGCTCACCGGCGATGGTCAGCACGAGAAAACCCATCCAGAACGGCATCGACAGGCTGATCCCGGCTTGCAACAGGGAGAGCAGGTTACCGATCAGCAAACTGACGGCACCCAGCAAAAGCGTCAAAGTGAATACAGCCGGCATCTGACGATAAACCTGTACGCTGGCCGCCAGGAATATCGAAGCGGAGAGGAGAAAAAGACTTGCCGATAAACTGCTGACGGCCGGCAGCAGCAGGGCAATACCGCCCAGACCGGCGCACAGTGGCGCCAGATAGGGCCAAAAACGATGCAGGGCAACGGCGCGCTCCAGACTGATCACCGTGCCGAAAAAGCCGGCAATGATCAGCGCCGCATGGCTAGCGGCCTGATGCTGGGCAAAGCTCGGCACCGCGATCGCCAAACGGGAAAGACCGGCGAGTACTGCGGTCAACAGGCAAATCATGCCTAAAATCAACATCGGCAAGCGGCCAGCGGGCGGTATCTCACGCAAGATCATGCGTTACCAGCCAAGACTTTCGCGCGCTTTGTCGCTCATCATGGATGGCTCCCACGGCGGCGACCAGACCAGTTCGATCGTCACCTGAATTGCCGGATCAAGAACCTCTTGCAAGGCGCTTTCGGCATCGGCAATGATCAGATCGCTGAGCGGGCAAGCGGGCGAAGTCATCGTCAGCAGCACCTTGACCTCGGCCGGGGTCACCTCGACTTCATAAACCAGGCCCAGCTCAATAATATTGAGCCCGACCTCCGGGTCGACCACAGCGCGCAAGGCGTTGCGGATTTGCGCCGGCGTGGGCAGAGTGCCGATCTCGGGGAGAAGATTCATACGGGCTTAAAGCTGTATAATTTTGACTGCTTTAAAGGTAGCATCCCACCCCATCAAAAGCAATATGCTTTTTACCGCTTATAACTCATGCGCCTGACCACCTTCACCGATTACACCCTGCGTGTCCTGATGTACCTGGCTATTGAGCCACGGCGCCTGGCCACCATTCCCGAAATGGCGGCGGCTTACGACATTTCGGAAAACCACCTGATGAAGGTGGTGCACCGTCTGGCGCGCAGCGGCATCATCGAATCTGTCCGCGGCAAAGGCGGCGGCGTGCGTCTCGCCCTGGCACCGGCCGACATCCGCCTCGGCCAGGTGATCCGCAGCAGCGAAGGCGAAACCAGCATCGTTGAGTGTTTTTCGGCCGAGAACAATGCCTGCCGCCTCACCCCGGCCTGCCGACTGACGAAAATATTGGCCGATACTTTTGCCGGGTTTTACCTGGCGCTGGACGGCTACAGCCTGGCCGACCTGATCACTAATCCAGAGCAGCTTGGCGAGTTATTGGCAATCAAGGAAGCGCCACTCGGCTAACCCGCGAAAATCGTCGTCTCAGAACTCCGCATCCGGCGGCTTCACTGCCGCCGTTTGCATGGCCTTGCGGAGCCGCCGGGCGGCATCTTCAAGGCGGGCGTTGTCGATCACCTGCATGATTTGATTGAGATCCGCCTCGCCTTCGTCTGACTTGAAAGTACCGGTCAACTCGCTCTCCGGTTCCAACTTGCCCGTTTCGTAAAGCGCCCAGATTTCCTTGCCATATTGCGTCGTCAGCAGTTCCGGCGCGAATTGGCCGAAATAGGTAGCGAGGTTATCCACGTCGCGCTCCAGCATGCGGCTGGCGTTGTTGTTGGCGGCGGCGTCGATCGCCTGCGGCAGGTCAATGATGACCGGCCCCTCGTTGTCGACCAGCACGTTGTATTCGGAAAGATCGCCGTGCACGATGCCGGCGCAGAGCATGCGGACAACCTGACGAATCAGGATGGCGTGGTATTGCCGGGCGACCTCGGGACTCAATTTAACGTCATTCAGACGCGGTGCCGGTTCGCCGTTTTCGTCGGCAACCAGTTCCATCAGCAGCACGCCTTCGTGGAAATTGTAAGGCGTGGGGACGCGCACACCGGCTGCAGCCAGGCGATACAGCGCGTCGACTTCGGCATGCTGCCAGGCCGCCTCCTGCTCCTGCCGACCATAACGCGACCCTTTTTGCATGGCACGCGCCTGCCGGCTATTTTTCGTTTTACGACCTTCGGTGTAATCAACCGCCTGGCGGAAGCTGCGCTTGTTGGCCTCTTTGTACACCTTGGCACAGCGTATTTCCTCGCCGCACTGCACCACGTACACCATGGCCTCCTTGCCGCTCATCAACTGGCGCAGCACGGTATCGACCAAGCCATCGGTAACCAGCGGCTGGATTCGACTAGGCGTTTTCATGGCCGACTTTCGAGAGACGGACGGGCGATGAAGCTTTCTGCTGACATGGGAAAATCCTGCTGAGTACGACGGGTGATAATCATGGCGACCGGACATCGGTCAGGTGGCCATTATCCCGCATTCGGGGTGAGCAAGCATTCCGAGTCACAGACGAGGCTCAGGAAAAGTCACAAAAATAGCGCAAAAACGGTGTTGACCGCAGCACCAAGGAATGTGCTGGCCAGTATTAAAAGTGAAGCACGTTAAAATCGGCCGCTATGCGCCTATCGCCCTTTTTGCCCTTTTCGCCCTCTTCACCCCCGCCACTTTCGCCCTCTGCGTCATCGACGGCCCCTGCTTGCTGGCCAAGCTCTGGTGAAGCGGCTCGACTTGAGTCACTCAAATAATGATTCCTTTATCCACCCGCTTGCCGCGCTGGCTTTCTGCCGCGCTGTTTATCCTTGCCCTGAGCGCTGCTTTCTGGCGTGCGCCAGCCCCGGCGGCTCCGGCTTTTATTCCCCCCCAGCCCGCCGCATCATCGCCCCTGGCCGCCAGTTTTGCCACCGACGTATTGCCCCGAGTAGCCGAATGGGCCGACGCCGCGAGCCTCGTTCAACTGCCGGATGGTCGCCTTGCTGCCGCCTGGGTCGCGGCGAATGCCGCCGATACCGAAGCTGCGACGATCTGGTTCAGCACCCAGGGCAAAGACGGCTGGAGCAAGCCGCGACCGATTGCTGACCGGGCCAGTACGGCCGGCGGTACCTTTGCC
>JAUYQT010000450.1 GCA_030697085.1 Azonexus sp.
AAATCCGCAAGGCACGCGGCTAAAAATCATGTTGATCGATGGCCAGAAGAGTTATTTTCGAGCGGCGGTCTATTCGTCAAAGGAAAATGCAGCGCAACTTATGGTGAGTACAGGAGAATTTGCATGATTTCATCTTCAGACAGTCGTATTACTTTGGAAGCTGGTAAACGCGGCGGGCGCCCTTGTGTGCGCAATCTGCGCATAACGGTCTATGACGTTCTGGGATGGCTGGCGACAGGAATGAGCGAGGCTGAGATTCTGGTGGACTACCCTGAACTGGAATTGGAAGATATTCGGGCTTGCCTTGTTTTTGCTGCGCAACGAGAACAACAAACCCTGCGCCTTGCCGCGTGAAACTGCTTCTCGATCAAAACCTCTCGCGGCGCTTGCTCGCCGAATTGGAGCCCTTGTTTCCGGGCTCGGCCCAGGTCGCTTTGTGTGGCCTGGATAAGGCTACGGACCAAGCGCTTTGGGAATATGCCCTCGCCAACGATTTCTCTATTGTGACCAAAGACGCCGATTTTCTGGAGTTGTCCGCTATGCGTGGTTGCCCACCTAAAATTTTGCGGCTGAATTTGGGCAATGTCAGCAACGGCCGCATCAAGGAGGTTTTGCTGACTCAGGCACTGGCCATTCGAGCCTTCTTGCAGAATGAGGCGAGTGGAGTGTTGGAGATTGAATGACATGACCTCTCCTGGTTTCATGCTCCCACCCGTCGATCAGACCCTGGTTGACGGCGTGCTGGCTGGTCAGCGCCGGGCGCTGGCCAAGGCCATCACGCTGATCGAGTCGACGAGGACCGATCACCAGCAGCGCGCCCAACTGGTCTTGAACGCCCTGCTGCCAAGCACCGGACGAGCCATCCGGGTCGGGATTTCCGGCGTGCCGGGAGCGGGCAAGTCGACCTTCATCGAAGCGCTCGGCGTCTGGCTCATCGAGCAGGGCAAAAAACTGGCCGTGCTGGCGGTTGATCCATCCTCTTCCATTTCCGGCGGCTCCATCCTCGGCGACTAAACGCGCATGGAACTACTTTGCCAGCGTGAAGAAGCCTTTATTCGCCCCAGCCCGTCGGCCGGTTCTCTCGGCGGTGTCGCCGAAAAATCGCGCGAAGCGATGCTCTTGTGCGAGGCGGCCGGCTTTGATGTGATCATCATCGAAACGGTCGGTGTCGGCCAGTCGGAAACAACCGTGGCGGGAATGGTTGATATTTTCTGTCTGTTGCAATTACCGAATGCCGGCGACGACCTGCAGGCAATCAAAAAAGGCATTGTCGAGATTGCCGATCTGGTCGTGATCAACAAGGCCGATATCGACCGCAATGCAACCGCAGTGACCCGCGCCCAGTGGCGCAATGCGCTGCATATGCTGCGTCCGGCGTCGCCCAATTGGTCGCCACCGGTGATGACTGCCAGCGCTTTACACAAGGAGGGCATTCCGGAGTTTTGGGAAGCCATCGAAAAATATCGTAGTGCCCTGACACCCACTGGCGAGTTTGCAGCCAAGCGTCAGCATCAAGCTTTGTCCTGGATGTGGCAGCTGATCGATTTCGGTCTGCGCCAGCATTTCCGCCATCACCCGCGCGTGCAGAAGAATCTGCCAGCGCTGACCCAATCAGTTGAACTGGGACATACAACACCGACTGCGGCCGCGTATGCACTGCTCAATTTTCTGAAACACTGATTTCAAATTACCCGAACCATTGAGGGAGTTTTCTATGCACGACATCATCCGCCAACTGGAAGAAAAGCGCCAATTGGCCCACCTTGGTGGTGGCCAGAAGCGTATTGATAGCCAGCACAAAAAGGGCAAGCTGACTGCCCGTGAACGCCTTGAGCTGTTGCTTGATCCGGACACCTTTGAAGAATGGGATCTCTTCAAGGAACACCGCTGTACCGATTTCGGGATGGATAAAGCCGAGAAAATTCCGGGTGATGGCGTCGTTGTCGGTTACGGCACGATCAATGGTCGTCTGGTCTTCGTTTTCTCGCAGGACTTCACCGTGTTCGGTGGTTCGCTGTCGGAAACCCATGCCGAGAAAATCTGCAAGGTGATGGACCACGCGATGAAGGTCGGCGCGCCGGTGATCGGCCTCAACGACTCGGGCGGCGCGCGGATTCAGGAAGGCGTGGCCTCCCTCGGCGGTTACGCCGATGTCTTCCAGCGCAACGTGATGGCTTCCGGCGTCGTGCCGCAAATATCGATGATCATGGGGCCTTGCGCCGGTGGCGCGGTCTACTCGCCGTCGATGACCGACTTCATCTTCATGGTGAAAGATTCTTCCTACATGTTCGTGACCGGCCCGGAAGTCGTCAAGACTGTGACCCACGAAGATGTCACCGCCGAAGAACTGGGCGGCGCCGTGACCCACACCAGCAAGTCCGGTGTGGCCGACCTCGCCTTCGAGAATGATGTCGAAGCCCTTTCCATGCTGCGCCGCTTCATGAATTTCCTGCCGGCCAACAACAAGGAAAAGCCCCCGGTCACGCCGACCAACGATCTCGCCGAGCGCATGGATTACTCGCTCGATACGCTGGTTCCGGATACCAACAACAAGTCTTACGACATGAAGGAATTGCTCGTCAAAGTGGTCGACGACAATGACTTCTTCGAGCTGCAGCCGGATTACGCCAAGAACATCATCATCGGCTTTGCCCGCATGGATGGCCATCCGGTCGGTATCGTTGCCAACCAGCCGCTGGTGCTGGCCGGCTGCCTGGATATCAAGTCCTCGATCAAGGCGGCGCGTTTCGTCCGCTTCTGCGACGCCTTCAATATTCCCGTCGTCACCTTCGTCGATGTGCCTGGCTTCATGCCCGGCACCTCACAGGAATACGGCGGCATCATCAAGCACGGCGCCAAGTTGCTCTACGCTTACGCTGAATGCACCGTACCGAAAGTCACCGTGATTACCCGCAAGGCTTACGGCGGTGCCTACGATGTGATGTCTTCGAAGCACTTGCGGGGTGACGTCAACCTCGCCTGGCCTTCAGCCGAAATCGCCGTCATGGGACCAAAGGGCGCGGTTGAAATTATCTTCCGCGAAGAAAAGAGCGACCCGGCCAAACTCGCCGAGCGCGAAGCCGAGTACAAAACCAAGTTCGCCAACCCGTTTGTCGCCGGCGCACGTGGCTTTATCGACGACGTGATCATGCCGCACGCCACAAGGAAGCGCATCTGCCGCTCGCTGGCGATGCTGCGCGACAAAAAACTCGACAACCCGTGGCGCAAGCACGGCAACATCCCTCTTTAGGATCAAGGATCGAGTTATTAGGATCGAGTAGGCGCTGGCTCACTAACAGCTCTAACCTCCTCGATCCTCAATCCTAAAAAACAAGGACGAAAAGATATGTTCAAGAAAATACTGATCGCCAACCGCGGCGAAATTGCCTGCCGCGTGATCAAAACCGCCCGCAAGATGGGCATTCTGACGGTTGCGGTCTACTCCGAAGCCGACAAGGATTCGCTGCACGTCATGCTCGCCGACGAAGGCGTCTGCATTGGGCCGGCCGCATCGAAGGAATCCTACCTGTCGATCGACAAGATCATCGCTGCCTGCAAGCAGACTGGCGCTGAGGGGGTCCATCCGGGTTATGGTTTCCTTTCCGAGAATGCCGAGTTCTCGCGTCGTCTGGAAGAGGAAGGCATCAAGTTCATCGGTCCGAAGCATTATTCGGTCGGCAAGATGGGCGACAAGATCGAGTCCAAGAAACTGGCGCTCGAAGCCAAGGTCAATACCATTCCGGGCTACAACGCAGCGATTGCCGGCCCGGCAGAGGCTGTCGAAATCGCCAAGGGCATTGGTTATCCAGTGATGATCAAGGCCTCGGCTGGCGGTGGCGGCAAGGGTTTGCGGGTTGCTTTCAACGACCAGGAAGCCTTCGAAG
>JAUYQT010000257.1 GCA_030697085.1 Azonexus sp.
ATGCTCGACCAGATCGCCCGTCATGGTCTGATTGACCTTGATGTTCAGGCCAACGGCGATCTCCATATCGATGCTCACCATACGGTTGAAGATATCGGTATCACCATCGGACAGGCGCTGGCCAAGGCCTGGGGTGATAAAAAAGGCTTGACCCGTTACGGTCATAGTTACGTGCCACTTGATGAGGCACTGTCGCGTGTCGTGATCGACCTTTCTGGTCGTCCCGGCATGGAATATCACGTACCTTTCACGCGGGCGATGATCGGCCAGTTCGATGTCGATCTCGTCCATGAGTTTTTCCAGGGCTTGATCAATCATGCCGGCATGAGTTTGCATATCGACAATCTGCGCGGCGTCAATGCCCACCATCAGGCAGAGACCGTCTTCAAGGCCTTTGGCCGCGCCCTGCGTATGGCGGCTGCGCCTGATCCGCGGATGGCCGGCGCCATGCCTTCCACCAAGGGTTCGCTGTGAGCATCGTTGTTATTGACTACGGTATGGGCAACCTGCGCTCGGTGTCGAAAGCGCTGGAGCATGTGGCGGGTGGCAAAGAGGTTATCGTCAGCGCTGACCCAGCCGTTGTGGCTGCGGCCGAGCGGGTGGTTTTCCCCGGTCAGGGCGCCATGCCCGACTGCATGCGCGAACTGGATGCGCGCGGCCTTCGCCCCGTGGTGTTGGCAGCGGCAGCCGAGAAACCTTTCCTCGGTATCTGCATCGGCTTGCAAATGCTTTTTGAGCATAGCGAAGAAGGAAATGTGGCTGGCCTTGGTGTATTTGCCGGCGAGGTTAAACGCTTCCCTGAAGCCCAAATGTTTGCCGCTGATGGGCTGCGTTTGAAGGTGCCGCACATGGGCTGGAACCGCTTACAGCAAAAGCCGCATGCCCTGTGGGCCGGAATCGCTGATCAGGCGCGCTTCTATTTTGTGCACAGTTACTGTGTGCAACCGGCCGACAACTCGGTGGTCACGGGCGTTACCGAATATGGCATCCCCTTTACCTGTGCCGTGGGGCGGGATAATATCTTTGCCGTTCAGTTCCACCCCGAGAAAAGTGCTCAGGACGGGCTGCAACTACTGAAAAACTTTGTCGAGTGGCAACCGTAAGCGCTACTGCCCATCCCTTCATTTTTGAAAAATCATGCTGATTATTCCCGCTATTGATCTGAAGGACGGCCAATGCGTCCGTCTGAAGCAGGGCCTGATGGAACAGGTTACCGTTTTCTCCGATAGCCCGGCCGAAATGGCTCGCCATTGGGTTGAGCAAGGTGCACGTCGTTTGCATTTGGTTGATCTGAACGGTGCCTTTGCCGGTAAGCCGAAAAACGAACCGGCGATCAAGGCTATTTTGCGTGAAGTCGGTGACGACATTCCGGTGCAGTTGGGTGGCGGGATTCGTGATCTCGATACGATTGGTCGCTGTCTGGATGATGGTTTGTCTTACGTCATCATCGGTACGGCAGCGGTCAAGAACCCCGGGTTTCTCCGCGATGCCTGCGTTGCCTTCCCCGGCCACAT
>JAUYQT010000579.1 GCA_030697085.1 Azonexus sp.
GACGGCTCGGAAATCCTTGTGTATCAGGGCGAGGGAATCAATCCGCGCCGGCTGACGCCGCGTGAATGCGCTCGGCTGATGGGTTTTCCGGATTCGTTCAGGATTTCGGTTTCGGATACGCAGGCTTATCGCCTACTCGCCGATGCCGCTGTCGTGCCGATGGTCGCTGCAACGGCTAAACTTATGCTTCCGTTATTAACGACTAGGGAGCCGGCAGCGACCACTTCGGTTGTGCTGCCTGAAAACATCATGAGTTCTGGCCGCTGGACTAAAGATCAACTCAAACTCGCTTTCCATTTGTATTGCCAATTGCCGTTCGGAAAATTGCACTCGCGCAACCCGGAAATTATTCAACTGGCGGAATTGATCGGCCGCACGCCATCGGCTGTTGCCATGAAGCTCGTCAATTTCGCTAGCCTTGATCCGGCAATTACCAGCACCGGCCGCAAAGGCCTTGATGGCGCTTCAAATCTCGACCGCGAAATCTGGGCCGACTTCCATGCCGACTGGGAAGGCTTGGCCCTTGAGTGCGAGCAACTCCGCGAGCAATTTGGCCTAATTCCTGCGGTCGACCGTCAGGAAGAGGCAAAAACCGACGACTTCCAGATTCCCGATGATTTCACCGGCGAAACCCGCCGCGTCTTTACAGAGCAACGCATCAAGCAAAACTTTTTCCGCCGCGCTGTTTTGGCCAGCTACCGAGGCCGTTGCTGCATGTCCGGCCTCTCCGAACCGCGCCTGCTGATCGCCAGCCATATCGTGCCGTGGAGCAAGGACAAGGCGAACCGGCTGAACCCGAGCAATGGCCTTTGCCTTTCGGCCATCCATGACCGCGCGTTCGACAAGGGGCTGATTACGCTGAGCGACGACTGGAAGATCGTTCTGTCGGAAGATCTGCGTAAGCGCGACGAACCCTTCATTCAATCCGTTCTAAAGCCTCTGGAAGGCCGCGCAATTGAGATTCCGGATCGCTTCGTTCCCGATGCCGCCTTTCTTCAGCGCCACCGTGCTGAAATCTTTCTGGACAATCGCTCGGGGAAATAGCCATGACCGAATTCAGCATTTTCGATTACCTCTATCGCGATGCCAGCAACTACAAGTCATGGGGTAGATTGCTACTTGAAGGACGCGCGACTGAGACAGAACTCGAACAACTTCGAGCCCAACTCAATTGCGACGAGTTTTTCATCGCCGAGCAGGTTGGCATTCCACCGCTCTATGCCGAGCTATGGCAGTTCAGCGACGGCCCCACCGAAGACGACCACGTCTGGCACACCTTCCACGAACTACGTTTGGCAGAGGAGGAGGAAATAACCGGCGAACCTTGGGGAAGGGTTTCTGAACTCATTGCACGTTTCAAATCGGTGAATAAATGGAATGAACAGTTATCACCGAATTGGGATATCTGAATGCAAAAAACGACTGTCTTTCACGAGGACGTGTTCTACGAATACTTCCGTCCGTTCAAGCACCCGTTGGCAAGCTTCGGTGATATTTGGGGCGGTCATGGACTGGAAACCTACGGCGACGATTTGCAGCTCGCGTTCAAATATGACTCAGATTTTGTGTGGACCGTTGTGGACTGCGGAGAAAGCTCGAGCGAGTGGATCATCCCCGGCTTTCATCGCGTCAATCGCATTTGCTTTCTGCTGACGGAAGTCGCGCACTTCGATGCGCCCATCGAATTCCGAATCGAACGCGGCCCTCACTCACTGACGCCCATTGGTCTGGCGCGTCGCATTACCACGCTCAAACGAATTCTGCGTGAGAACCAAGCCAAAGATTGAGCGCCACGGCAAATTTTAATTTTGGCCGTTTTTCCCGGTTGACCGTAGCATTCTCCAAAAACCAGAAAGGCGGCCAATTCAGCCGCCCTTCCCTTGCTACCAACCGTTCGGCAAAACTCAGACCTTGCGATAAACCTCAGCGCCCGCCTTCACGAATTCCACCGACTTGACCTCCATCCCCTTGGCCAGCGCCTCGGCTTCGGCGATACCTTGCTGCGCCGCGAACTCGCGCACTTCCTGCGTGATCTTCATCGAGCAGAAGTGCGGGCCGCACATGGAGCAGAAGTGGGCGACCTTGGC
>JAUYQT010000271.1 GCA_030697085.1 Azonexus sp.
TCTTTTGCTGGCCCGTCTGTTCGCACGCCCGGCCAATGTGCTGGTGCTTGATGAGCCGACCAATGATCTCGATATCGAAACCTTGGAGTTGCTTGAGGAATTGCTCCAGAACTATCAGGGCACGCTGTTTTTGGTCAGCCACGACCGGACTTTTCTCGATAACGTGGTGACCCAGACAATCGTTGCCGAAGGTGATGGCAACTGGCGTGAATATGTCGGCGGATACAGCGATTGGGCTGCTTACCAGGCGAGCCAGGCGAAAGAGGTCAGCAAGTTAAAGTCGGTCAGTAAGCCTGTCGTCAAACCTGCTGAGTCGGTTAAGCCGAAGGGCGAAAAGCTGCCCTGGAAGGAGCAGCGCGAACTTGAGGGCTTGCCCGGTAAAGTGGCTGCGCTAGAGGCCGAACAGATTGCACTGAGCAAGCAGCTTGAAGACCCAGCCATTTATCAGGCCGATCCAGCCGTCGCGCAGAAGTCAGCCGAACGCCTGGCCGTGATTGATGACGAGTTGATAGCGCTGCTCGAGCGTTGGGAAGTGCTCGAGGCGAAGGCCGGCAATAGTGTGTGATGCGTAAGATTGAGCAGCGGATCCGCTGCTCAATTTTCGCCATTTTTTAGCGTTGACCGCAGCAACTCCAGTGCTTGTTGCGGCTGCGTCTTACTGGTCTTCGGCCTCGCGGGCCGGCATCGGCTCGAGGCCGATGCGCTGGCGGACTGCCTCGGGTGTGATATTCAGTAAGCGACCGATATCGGCGTAATCGTCGGGCAGGGCAGGGTCATTCCAGCCCTGGGCTGAATGGCGTGCCAGACGAACGGCGAGGCTGACATTCATGGCGCGTGCATTTTCACCAATCTCGTCGCTAATCAATATTCGTAGCAGATCCGGCAAATGCCAAGTCTGGCAGAGCGCCAGCTGGATATCCTGAAAGGTCATGCCCAATGTGTTGAATTGTGCATCGGCTGTACGCATTGTCGGTTGGGCAAGCCGCCAGGCTTGTATTTCGAGGCCCAGCTTCGGGGCGAAACACCACACCAGTATTTCGGCAAGGTCATGCAGCAGGGCGGCGATGCGCACCTCTTCCATGTTGACGTCCTTGCGCCAGATTGCCCATTCCTGAGCATAATCGGCGGCCCGCTGGGCGCGACGGATAATTTGCAGTACGCCGAGCAGGGCGTGCGAATCAACGCCCTTCAGGATGCCCTCTATTGTCGGCAAATCATTGAAATTATTGAAAAATGGCTCAATGCCAAGCATCATGACGGCACTGGCGATGGTTGTGATGTCGTGCTGCAGCGAGCGTCCGCGCTTGGCTTGGGTAAGGGCCAGCACACTCACCGTCATCACCGGGTCAAGCAGAATGACACGAGCTAGTTCGCGGGCATCAACCTGGTCGATATTTTTGCGCATTTCATCGAGCCGACGCTTGGTGACGCGAAGTACCGGCAGGCTGTTGTTGGCAAACAGCACAACCCAGTCGTCGATCGCTGATAGCGGGTGGTCTAGCATTTAATTATTATCCCCAAAAATGCATTTCTGGCTAATTGTCCCAAAGGTAAGCGTGCAGACGCCGTCGGGCAATTGTGGGTGCATGCGATAATTTGCATCATCCCTCATATTACGGTCTTTGCCATGCGCTACGCTATCGTTCCAGTGACCCCTTTTGAACAGAATTGCACCATTTTCTGGTGTGAAAATACACGTCAGGCCGTCGTGATCGACCCCGGTGGTGATGTCGATCGCATTCTGCGCAAGCTGGAAGATGAAAAACTGACGCTGGCCAAGATTCTCGTAACGCATGGTCATATCGATCATGCGGG
Organism: Azonexus sp.; assembly: GCA_030697085.1. Classification (GTDB taxonomy): domain Bacteria; phylum Pseudomonadota; class Gammaproteobacteria; order Burkholderiales; family Rhodocyclaceae; genus Azonexus. The sequence continues at coordinate 1,816 of JAUYQT010000271.1, forward strand.
GGCTGTGGCGGCGTTGGCTGAGCGAATGAACGTGCCGATCGAAGGCCCGCACGAGGATGATCGTTTCTGGATTGAGGGTATGCCGCAGCAGAGCAAAATGTTTGGTTTTCCCAGCGTGAAGAGCTTTGAGCCAACGCGTTGGTTGAAAAATGGCGACAAGGTGCAGTTTGGTGATGTTGAGCTTAATGTCTTGCATTGCCCCGGACATACGCCGGGTCATGTGGTTTTTTATCACCAACCCAGCCACCTGGCGCAAGTCGGTGATGTGTTGTTTCAGGGCTCAATCGGCCGTACGGATTTTCCCAAGGGGGATCACGCGACGCTGCTGCGCTCAATCAAGGAGCGGCTTTTGCCGCTGGGCGACGAGATTGATTTCATCCCGGGGCATGGCCCGATGTCAACTTTCGGCGAAGAGCGCAAATACAATCCATTCCTTAGCAGCTGATTTGGCTAGACCTTTGGGCACACCCGACTAAACGGCCGAGCGAATTTTCGATGCCCAGCTGTATGAGGCCAGTTGGGCATCCCGGTGCGCCGCGCTGCTGATGCCCAGGTCGCTTATTTGGTCGGCGGCGCGTTTGAAGTCGCCGTTTTCTGCCGCATCGATTGCAAGCAGTAGCTCGCCTAATCCGCCGATGTGCTTGGTAAGGGCTTCTTGAACAATGGGAGAAAGCGGTAATTGCAGCAGGATTTCCTGCATTGGCATATTGAGCAGGGCATCAAGCAAAGAGAATGTACCGACCATAAATGCGGCATCTCCCAGGTGTTCAGCTGCTGGTGGTGGTGTCAGATGCTGTGCCAGAAGTTCCAATTGACGGCCCCTGGCAGCTGCTTTTTGCAATAGGGGGTTGGGCTGCTGACCGTTATTAGGGTCGGCATAAACCAGAAGTTGCAGCCAGCGCTGAAGTTGGCGTCGCCCAAGCAGATTGATTGCCTGGGCGAAACTGGTAATCGGGTTGCGTGGCGCAACGGCGGCCGAGTTCACCAGGCGTAGCAGGCTGTAGGAAAGTTTTGATTCCTGACGAAAAATGGCATCAAGCTTCGCGGTGTCAGCGTCTTCAGCGATCAGTGCGAGCATTTCGAGCAGCTTGAGGCGCGACATATCGGCTTTTTTGCCGGTGCTTTGACGGGCCAGGAGATACTCTGTCGTCGATAGCGCGCAGGCATTGGCTACCGTCCATTCACGATCACTCTGGCTATGCACTTCTGTGGCAACGATAGTGCTGCGGCTGGCCTGGCCAATCAGGGTGAGCGGCGGCAAGCTGCGGGCGTGACTGGCGCTGATTACCAGGCAATGCCAGGCGCCTGCTCCCGGTAATGCGATTTCCGGCGTAGTCAGCAATCCTACGTTACAGCGTGACTGACGAAGGCTAGCCTCATATTGTTTCAGCGCTTCTGTTTCAAACGGGCCAGAAAGTGCGGGAAACACGGTGATCGTTCGCTCGCCGAGCACATTCTTGACGTTGCTGCCGAGAACGGCGGGAATCAACCAATGATGGCGCTGATCAAAATGATGCGTAAGCACCGCATCGCAAAGTTCATTCAGTGCCTCCGGATTCGCATGACCAGGGGCGAATTCGACGATGTAGCCAGACCAAGCATCATCAGGGCCGAGTAATGGGGCGATGAACAGGGCGTCGGCAGAGGGCATGATGAACTTTCTTTATTATTAATAATAATGCTAGCAAATTCAGTCGGGCGCGTCTTGCTTACATGCTTGTTTTTGGCTATTTTGACGTGTTGACCGCATGTATTTCCTCTGAGAGCCTGCCTGATTGCACGCTTCGTGCCTCCAAAACCATTCATTCGCGAGGTGATATCTTTTCACCCCGGTTGGCATGGGCCTGTTGCGTTCCGCTGGAATTTTCCATGCTCATCGTTGCTGTTCACCGGTCGCCTCGCCTAAAAGTAGCAACGGCAGCGCCCAACTGAGGTTTCCTGGTTTAAGGTTAAAATACGCGCCGATTTAGAAAATGAGCTGTCCATGAAAACAAGTTTCCTCGACTTCGAACAGTCCATTGCCGACCTTGAAGCCAAGATCGAAGAGTTGCGCTTCGTCCAGGATGATTCCGCGATTGATATTTCGGACGACATAGATCGCCTGGAAAAAAAAGGTGCTCAGCTCACCAAGGATATCTACGCTAAATTGTCGCCCTGGCAGGTTTCCCAAGTGGCCCGGCATCCGCAGCGTCCCTATACGCTCGATTACCTGTCGTTGATTTTTACCGATTTTGAAGAGTTGCATGGCGACCGCGCTTTTTCCGACGACCATGCGATTGTCGGTGGCCTGGCTCGCTTCAACGGCCAGCCGGTGATGGTGATTGGGCATCAAAAGGGGCGCGATACCAAAGAAAAGATTTATCGCAACTTTGGCATGCCGCGACCGGAAGGTTATCGCAAGGCCTTGCGCCTGATGAAACTGGCGGAAAAATTCGGTTTGCCAGTGATGACCTTTGTGGACACGCCGGGTGCTTATCCCGGGATCGACGCAGAAGAGCGTGGCCAGTCCGAAGCGATTGGCCGTAATCTGTATGTGATGGCCGAATTGAAAGTGCCGGTGATCGTGACCATCATTGGTGAAGGTGGTTCGGGTGGCGCCTTGGCAATTGCGGTCGGCGACGTTTTGCAAATGCTGCAATATTCAACTTACTCAGTCATTTCGCCAGAGGGCTGCGCTTCCATCCTCTGGAAAAGCGCAGAAAAGGCTCCGGAGGCAGCTGAAACCATGGGTATTACGGCGCAGCGTCTGAAAACACTCGGCCTGGTCGATAAAATCATCAGTGAGCCATTGGGTGGCGCCCACCGCGATTACGTCGCCATGGCGCACAATCTGAAAAAAGCTTTGCAGGATGCATTGAAGCAGCTATCCGGGCTGTCCACCGAAGAATTGCTGGCAACCCGTTACGAGCGGCTGATGAGCTATGGCCGTTTCAAGGAACAAGCCATCAACTGATCTGCCAGGCCGGCTCGGCGATTTTCTCGCCAGCCGTCTGGCACCGGATGAACGCCTCTGCGTCGGGCTTTCTGGCGGATGCGATTCGGTCGTTTTGCTGCATCTCCTGAGTTTTGCCGGTGTCGCTCACCGCCTGTCAGCCATTCATGTGCATCACGGTTTGTCACCGAATGCTGATCGTTGGGCTGACTTCTGCGTTGATTACTGTCGCCAACTGGCTGTTCCGCTAAATATTCAATATGTTGCGGTCGACCGCAAAAATGGCCTCGGTTTGGAGGCCGCCGCCCGCCAGGCGCGTTATGTGGCTTTTGCCGAATCTGCGGTTGATTGCCTGCTCTTGGCGCAGCATCGCGGTGATCAGGCCGAAACGCTGCTTTTCAACCTGCTGCGCGGGACGGGCGTGACCGGCGCAGCCGCCATGCCCATCGAGCGTAACTTCGGGGCCTTGCGCTTGCTGCGTCCCTTGCTGGATGTTTCCCGCACTGAAATCGAGGCTTACGCCCGGCTCAATAATCTGGCCTGGGTCGATGACGAAAGCAACACGGATATTTCGTTTACGCGTAATTATCTGCGTCACGAAGCGTTGACTGCGCTAACCCAGCGCTTTCCCGCCGCCGAAGCTGCGCTATGTCAGGCCGCCGCTAATTTTTCCGAGGCTGCCGGCTTGCTCGATGAACTGGCTGAAGTTGACTGGCGGCAGGCCGCTGATGGCGATTTGGCACGTTTGTCGGTACTGCGTGCGCTTTCGCTGCCTCGTCTGAAAAATCTGCTGCGCTACCGCCTGCGCCAGCTTGGCTGGCGAGTGCCGGTTGCAGCGAGGCTTGACGAATTTGCCCATCAATTACAAACAGCCGCACCCGATCGGCATCCCGAACTGGTTTTGCCGGAAGGGAAAATGCGCTCAGCACTTGGCCGTTTGCGCTGGCAGCCGTAAAAACAACAATCTGTTACCAAGCGCCTTTCCGCTCCGATTGGGCTTCAGTTACAATCTGGCGATTACTTTTTAGATAAACAGGCCATGATTACTGGTTCCATTGTCGCCATCGTTACGCCCATGCACGAGGATGGCAGCCTCGATTTAGACTCCTTGCGCAATCTGGTAGATTTTCATGTGCGAGAAGAGACCGATGGCATCGTTATCGTCGGCACCACAGGTGAATCGCCCACTGTAAATGTCGATGAACATTGTGAATTGATCCGTGTCACGGTCAACCACGCTGCCGGCCGCATTCCCGTCATTGCCGGTACGGGTGCCAACTCGACGGCTGAAGCCATTGAACTCACCGAATTCGCCCGTCAGGCCGGGGCCGATATGGCGTTGTCGGTCGTGCCTTATTACAACAAGCCGACCCAGGAAGGCCTCTATCGCCACTTCAAGGCAATTGCCGAGGCGGTCGAACTGCCGATCCTGCTTTATAACGTACCTGGCCGTACCGTGGCTGACATGGCTAACGACACCATCCTGCGCCTCGCTCAGGTGCCGGGTATTGTTGGCGTCAAGGATGCAACCGGCAATCTGGATCGCGCCAGCGACCTGATTGCTCGCGCCCCGAAAGACTTCGCCTTGTACAGCGGCGATGACATGACCTGCGTTGCCTCAATCCTGCTTGGCTTCCACGGCAATATTTCAGTCACCGCCAACGTTGCCCCGCGTTTGATGCACGAAATGTGTATGGCTGCAGCGAGCGGCGATGTGGCTAAAGCCCGCGAGATTCACTTTAAATTACTTGGGCTGCATCGCGACCTGTTCTGCGAAGCCAATCCAATTCCGGTTAAATGGGCGGTGCAAAAGCTGGGTTTGATGCCCGGTGGCATTCGTTTGCCCCTGACGCCCTTATCTGAAACCAATGAAGCGCGCGTGCTGGCTGCGATGCGCCAGGCGGCTCTGGTCGCCTGACGGAGTAAATAAAAATATGAATCGTCGGCTTTCCGGCTTTACGCTTTCGCTGCTTGCCGTCACATTGGCGGGCTGCGGCATCCTTCCCGACTCGCGCAAGATTGATTATAAATCTGCAAGCAAGTCGGTTCCGACCCTTGAAATTCCGCCTGATCTTTCCCAGGTTAGCCGCGACGACCGCTATCTCGTCCCGGATGCCGCCGGTAAGGGCAGTGCGACATTCTCAGCCTACAGTGCTGATCGGACGCCGTTGGCGCAAGCGCAAAATTCGACGGTGCTGCCATTAGTCGACAAGGTGCGCGTCGAACGTTCCGGCAATCAGCGCTGGCTCGTGGTTGCCGTGCCACCCGATAAACTGTGGGATACCGTCAAGAATTTTTGGCAGGAAACCGGCTTTATCGTTAATCTTGAACGCCCTGACGCCGGCGTGATGGAAACCGATTGGGCCGAGAACCGGGCCAAGATCGGTGACGACATTATTCGCAATACCATCGGGAAGTTGCTTGATTCGCTGTATTCCACCGGTGAACGCGACAAATTCCGGACGCGTTTCGAGCCCGGCGTCGAACCGGGAACGACGGATGTCTTTATTAGCCACCGTGCCATGGAAGAGGTTTATACCTCGTCCACCAAGGAAGATACTCGCTGGCAGCCGCGCCCTCCTGACCCAGAGCTTGAAGCTGAAATGCTGCGTCGCTTGATGGTTCGGATGGGTTCGGATGAGAAGCGCGCAGAAGCCCAGCTTGCGACCGCAAAAGCCGAGCCACGCGCAAAGCTTGCTAAATCTGATGATGGCGCGGGCACCCTGGAAGTCTATGAGCGCTTTGACCGTGCCTGGCGTCGTGTTGGCTTATCGCTGGACCGTGTCGGCTTTACGGTTGAGGATCGTGACCGATCGCGTGGCCTTTATTTTGTCCGCTATGTCGATCCGGAACTGGATAATCGTAAGAAGGATAGTGGTTGGGTTTCCAAGCTGGCCTTCTGGAATAGTTCCGAGGCGCCTGCCAGTTCAAAAGTTCAGTATCGAATTTACGTCAGCGATGCGGGGGCGCAAAGTCGGGTTCAGGTGCTTTCCAGTGAGGGCGGCGCCGATAAGTCTGACACTGCAAAGCGGATTCTCAGCTTGCTACTTGAGCAGTTACAGTAAAAAATCTACTGTCCGGTGTCGTCCGGAACCGTTGTCTAAAGCCCGGGTTTCCCGGGCTTTTTTATAAGCGCGATCAGCTTGATTAGGCGCTGATCCAGTCTGACTGAAGCGGGTTTTTCAGGGCAATAAAAAACGGGGCCGAAGCCCCGTTTTTGCTGAAGCAAGAAAAATTACTTCTTGGCAGCAGCGTCAGCAGCAGCCTTGGCGACATCTGCAGCAGCTTGTTCGGTAGCCTTGGCAGCATCTGCAGCAGCTTGTTCAGCAGCCTTGGTCGCATCAGCAGCGGCTTGTTCAGTAGCCTTGGCGGCATCAACAGCGGCGTCGGCCGGCTTGGCTGCATCGGCAGCAACTGGCTCAGCTGGCTTGGCAGGTTCAACAGCAGGTGCCGGGGCGGCAACCGGAGCCGGTGCTTCAGACTTGCCGCAAGCGGCCAGAGTGATAGCAAGAAGAGCGGCAACGAGGTATGACTTGTTCATGGGGATTTCCTTGTCGAAAAAAAAAGGCTAAGGCCTATAAAATTTTAAGGTCAGAAGTACCCTGACCAGCGCAGAATTATAACCATAAATTGGATTTGTTCACATCGATTTGCTGCGCTGCCGCATGGCGTATGGGTGTCAAAGTCCGAGTGTATTAGTGCAAATGGATTCGCCGCCAGCGACGCATAGCTCAGAGAAGCGATTTAGATAGGGCTTTAGTTCGGCGGCT
>JAUYQT010000685.1 GCA_030697085.1 Azonexus sp.
GGCCGAAACATAAGCCAGCAGGACATAAGCAAAGCAGTGTTGGCCAAGAACGGAACCATCGGCGACATCCATCAGCAGGCCGAGCATGAATGCCCAGCCCATGCCAACACGACGAAATTCCCGAACGCACCAGAAACACAGTACCAAGGCCACCCAGTCTGGCATCGCGTTCCAGCGAGCGGTGGGCAGAAAGTTGAGCGCGGCTGCCAGGATCAGCGTGAAAAAGATAAACCAGGGGCGAACGGGCTGCAGAATGCGCGAGGAGGAGAAGGTCGGCTGCATCAGTTTCCTTTCACTGCCTGTTTTTTCTTCCCGCGCAAACGGTTTCGCTCACTGCTCTCCGTGCTGCGGCCGATCGATTCTGGTGGGCGCTCGGGAAGAGGCTGGCGTGAGTCGAGGACCATGATTTCACCGAAGTTTTCGACGCCCGCCACGGGGACACACAAAATACGAGCGAAGGAGTAGGTACTGTCGCGGTCGATATTGACCACTTTGGCGACCGGGAAGCCGGGCAGATAAACCCCGTCAAGCCCCGAGGTAACCAGGAGATCGCCCTCCTGAATATCGGCATTGGCCGGCATATAGCGAAGTTCGAGCTGGCCGTTACCCAGACCAAAGACGACGGAACGCTGGCCGCTGCGCACCACCTGGATCGGAACTGCCTGATCCTTGTCGGTAATCAGCGTGATTTCGGCCGAGAACGGAAAGACTCTTGTTACCTGGCCAACGACGCCGGTCTCGTCGATGGCTGGCTGGCCGGTGACAATTTTGGATTGCTGGCCCTTGTCGATAATCACCTTGCGTGAGAACGGGTCGCGGGCGGTGTAGAGAATCTGGGCCACCTGGCCATTGACGTTCTCCCGTTCATTCACCGAGAGCAATTTACGCAAGCGGTCATTTTCGACTTCTAGCTGGGCCAGGCGTTGCAGGTTCGGTGCGGTATTGAGCTGGGCGTGCTTGAGCTCGCTATTTTCCTGCTGCAGGTTATGCAGCCCTTGCAGGTAGCTAGCGGCATAATCGACCAGGCTGCCGGGTGTTTGAGCAATGCGCTGGACCGGGTCAATGATCAGGGTGATGCTCTGGCGGAGTAATTCCAGGCTGCGAAAACGCAGGTCGACGACAAATATCGCCAATGAAATGGCGATATAAAAAATCAGAAGGGCCAGCGGTGCTGGCCCTTGCTTAAAGAAAGGTGGTGGAGCGTGATTGATGCCAGCCATCGCGTTCAGCCTTTAAGCTGCGGCAAGGAGTTAGTCCGAAGCGAAAATGCTGGCCAGCTTGTCCATCTTTTCCAGCGCCAGGCCACAACCCTGGGCAACGCAGGTCAAGGGTTCGTCAGCCACGATCACCGGCAGGCCGGTTTCTTCCATTAGCAGACGGTCGAGATCACGTAGTAGCGCACCACCACCGGTCAGGACCATCCCTTTTTCGGCGATGTCAGCACCGAGTTCGGGCGGCGTTTTTTCCAGCGCGGATTTCACGGCGGAAACGATCTGGTTGAGCGGGTCGGTCAGCGCCTCAAGGATTTCGTTGGAGGAAATCGTGAACTTGCGCGGGATACCTTCGGCCTTGTTGATGCCGGAAACTTCCATTTCCCTGACCTCGGCGCCCGGGAAGGCTGAGCCGATGGTTTTCTTGATTTTTTCGGCGGTATTTTCGCCGATCATCATGCCGTAATTGCGGCTGATGTAGCTCATGATCGCTTCGTCCAGCTTGTCACCGCCGACCCGAACCGAACCGGCATAAACCAGACCGCCGAGCGAGATGACGCCGACTTCCGTGGTGCCGCCACCGATATCGACGACCATCGAACCGGTCGCATCGGAAACCGGCAAGCCGGCACCGATCGCCGCCGCCATCGGTTCTTCGATCAGATAAACCTGGCTGGCCCCGGCGCCAATCGCCGATTCGCGAATGGCGCGGCGTTCAACCTGGGTTGAGCCGGAAGGGACGCAAATGATGATGCGTGGGCTTGGGCTAAACAGCTTCGAGTCATGTACTTTTTTAATGAATTGCTTGAGCATTTGCTCGGTAACGGTGAAGTCGGCGATCACGCCATCCTTCATCGGGCGAATCACCGTAATGCTGCCCGGTGCCTTGCCGAGCATATCCTTGGCTTCTTTGCCGACAGCCTGGATGGTTTTTTTTGCGTTGGGACCGCCTTCGAGGCGGATAGAAACCACCGACGGCTCATCGAGTACGATGCCACGGCCACGCACATAAATGAGCGTATTTGCCGTGCCAAGGTCGATGGCGAGGTCGTTGGAGAAATATTTACTTAGAAAACCAAACATCAGTAACTCCGCGTTGGGGGGGTGCGGTCGGGAAAATTTTTATGATACCTTATAACGCTTTACATTTTAAGACTTTGTGCACTGCAATATAAGTCTTTGGACCCCATGTCGCTTACTCTAGAACAGGTTCAGCGCATCGCTCATCTCGCCCGTATCGAGATTAGCGATTCCGAGGCGCTGAGCACTCAAGGCCATCTCAACGGCATTTTCCAACTGATCGAGCAAATGCAGGCGGTCGATACGCAAGGTGTCGAACCGATGGCGCATGCGCAGGATCTCAGCCAGCGTTTGCGCCCGGACGCGGTGATGGAAGTTGATCGTCGAGCTGCTTACCAGGCCGTCGCGCCGGAAACTGAGGCTGGACTCTATCTCGTGCCGAAGGTGATCGAATGATCAATGCCAGCCTCAAACAACTCTCGCTGGCGCTTGCCGCGAAGCAGATTTCCAGTGTCGAACTGACCCAGCTTTTTCTCAACCGCATCGATCGGTTGAATCCGGCGCTCAACGCGTTTGTTACGGTCGACCCGGAAAAGAGCCTGAATTCCGCGAAAGCCGCCGATGCCCGCATCGCCGCTGGAACGGCTGGCCTGTTAACCGGCATTCCAATTGCCCAGAAGGATATTTTCTGTGCCGAAGGTTGGCGCACGACCTGTGGTTCGAAAATGCTGGCCAATTTTGTTTCGCCCTACGACGCCACGGTGATTCGCAAGATGGAAGCGGAAGCCGGCCTGGTTTCGCTCGGCAAGACGAATATGGATGAATTTGCCATGGGCTCGTCAAACGAAACTTCGTTTTTCGGTCCGGTGAAAAACCCGTGGGATCAAGGTCGCGTACCCGGCGGCTCTTCCGGTGGTTCAGCCGCTGCCGTTGCGGCCCGTCTGGCCCCCGCTGCGACCGGCACCGACACCGGCGGCTCGATCCGCCAGCCGGCGGCGCTGTGCA